>CALZTP010000001.1 GCA_945829115.1 uncultured bacterium
CGGGAGTTTCTTGCTAAATGGTGTTTTGACCTGTAGTGAACCGATGCTTGTTGTCGCAACAGAGAGGTGGTATACGTTAATATAGAAGGTAGGGGCGGCATAACTCATGAAAGTCCTTACTTTTAGCTCACGCCGTAAGTATGATACTTAGCACTTGTAAGTATGATACTTATTTCAACCTGCTGAAATAAGTAATAATCTCTTCCCAAGTCTTGAACTGGTCGGAGCCGAATTCAATCGCTGTTGCCATTGTGTTCTTTGGCGGATTTGGTGCGATATAGAAATCACCATAAAGAAGTTCTGGACTGTTCGTAAAGATAGAATGATTGAAGGCAGGAACACCAACATATTCCTTCAGCCATGTTATGGTATCAAAAATACATTGAGGATTGTTCGTCGGGGAGGTAGAAACGAAGAAAAGATTATAGGTATCGAGGAGTGACTCTACCGCCTTAAGCATTGAAGGAGCCGCCTCGTTCTTCCTATTTCGCAAACACTCTGTGTCGATATAAATTGTTTCTCTCTGCCTTCCTTCCTGAATATCGTCTATCCAACGCACTACAGGCACAAGGCTATGATGAACGATACTGTCTACAAGGCGGTGCTCTCCATGGAAATCAATCCCTTGCGTGTAATGAGAAAGGAAAAGTTCACGAGTGTGTACTAAAGGGTCACGGTCGCCAAAGAGTGCAAAAACCTTTTGGTCTTCGCAAGCAGGAATTCCTGAGATGCTTTCTTTTCCATCATCAGTAGGAATATCTTCTTCATTCTTGTAGCAGAAACAGTTTTCTGTCAATAGTCGGTATTCCTTTACAGTAGCTTTTGTGACAATCATCTCTTGAACACCGTCCTTTCGAGGATTTTGGAAGGTAAGCTTCCCAATCATGCCGTGACTTCCCATCGTATCACCCATCTGAAATGCAGGATTCACGAGAATGCGGTAATAGCCGTGAAGCTGTTCTGCCATCATGCCACCCATCGAACTACCAATAATTAGATCGGGGTTTTCACTACGGCATACCTCATGTAAGAGTTCAATAGCTTCGAAGGGGGGAAGGGGAAGGTCGGGAGCAATCACCTCCGCTTTTGGGAGTATTGTCTTCAGCAAAGTAACCGTCCCTGACTGCCCGCTGGAAGCAAATCCATGTACGTAGAGAATCTTTTTCCCAGCCATCAAATCAGGCCATGTCTTTATATATTCTGTAGCCATATTCGTAGTTGCTTTATTTTTTGTGCGGTTTTTTTATTGATTATGCACACCTGATATATAATCACAATGATGATAGCTATTTGTTTTATAATGACACAAAAAGCGATTCACCTGCAAAATTACTTTTTTTCCTCCATATCTCCAATAGAAAAATAGAAAAAAACGTACACAATGTCGTATGGAAAGAAAAATATATAGAAAAGTAAAGAAAATACGGTGAAAATTTTGTAAAATTCGAGAAATATACGTAAATTTGCAAAATAATGTGCGGAATATTGTTTCCTTTGACGTAAAAAGCCAAGAAACAAAAAAACACTCCAGCTTCGGAAACCCCTTGTTTTTTACTTTTAGGTAGCAGGTCCGGAGTTTAACTAAATAACCCAATAAAGTAAAAATTAGTATGCGAGTAATTATTGAACCAGACTACGACAAAATGTCAAAATGGGCAGCCGATTACGTTGCTATGCGTATCAATCAGGCCCAGCCAACAGTAGAGAAACCATTTAAGCTTGGATGTCCAACAGGCTCTTCACCACTTGGGCTTTATCGAGAACTGATAAAGAAATACGAGGCAGGAGAGATTTCTTTCGAGAATGTGATCACTTTCAATATGGATGAATATGTGAACATTCCTGAAGACCATCCAGAATCATACCACTCTTTCATGTGGACAAACTTCTTCTCTCACATAAACATCAAAAAAGAGAACGTCCATATTCTCAATGGCAATGCCAAAGACCTTGTAAAAGAATGTGAGGACTACGAGAAAGCAATTGAGGAGGCAGGAGGAATAGACCTCTTCATGGGAGGAATAGGTCCTGACGGTCACCTCGCTTTCAACGAGCCAGGCTCGTCACTTTCTTCAAAGACACGTATCAAGACGCTTACCACAGATACTATACATGCAAACAGCCGCTTCTTCGAAGGAAATCTCGACCTCGTTCCGAAACAGGCTCTCACCGTAGGTATTGGAACCGTTATGGCGGCAAAGGAAGTGTTGCTTGTTTGTTCAGGACACAATAAGGCACGTGCACTGAAGCACTGCATTGACGGAAACATCTCCCACAAATGGACATCCTCAATGCTTCAGATGCATCCAAAGGCAATCGTTGTCTGTGACGAAGCATCATGCGATGAGCTTACCGTAGGCACCTATAAGTATTACCTTGACAAGGAGCGTGGAAATCTTTAACCTTACACAGGTAAACCCTATATCCGTCTAACGCAATAAAAAAATAAATATTTCGACATTATAGCCGGTCTCATCGAAGAGTCCGGCTTTCTCTTTTTTATGGATAATCAGCATAAGTAGGTGTGCAAAATTATTTTTATAATCCTTGCATCGCCTACTGCGCATTTTCAGCAAGTGACAACAGTCGAGTAGGAGTCGCTACACTCCTTTATGTCACATACTGATTCTGCATCACCAATCAATACAATCATTATAAAAATAATTTTGCACACCTACTTAGCGAGAAATAGCATTAAGTGGGTGTGCATAATTTAAAAATTATAAAAATCATCTCCATCTTCCAAATAATTCATTTTTTATGTTTATCTTTGCAAAGAATATCTATTCTAAAAAACTATATGTCAGAGAATCCACAAAAAGAGATAAAGAAAGCCTGGGCAGTAGATGCTGCCTGCTCTGGAAATCCAGGTCCGATGGAATACCGAGGCATAGACCTCACCACTGGCAGACAAGTGTTCCATTATGGTCCTATTCGCGGAACAAACAACATCGGTGAGTTCCTCGCCATCGTTCATGCCCTCGCCCTTATGGAGCAGCAAGGAATCACCGGCTATGTGATCTATAGCGACTCCGTCAACGCACAGCTATGGGTAAAGAAGCAGCAATGCCGCACGAAGCTTGAACAAACTCCAGAGACAGCACAAGCCCATAACCTTGTGGCGCGTGCTGAATACTGGCTCAAGACCCACTCCTTCCGAGTCCCGATAATAAAATGGGATACAAAAGAATGGGGTGAGATTCCAGCTGATTTTGGTAGGAAATAACATCTCCTTTCCTCTCTGAACAGATATCTCCTGTGATGACTTGGCAGAAAAATGCTTTTTCAAATTCCTCTAAAACATCAATCTTTTTCAATATGAACATACCATATCTTTCCTTACAAGCCGTAACAAATCAGCATGCTGAAGAGATTCAGCAGGCGGTGAAGCGTGTTGTGGATAGCGGATGGTATCTTCTCGGCGAAGAAGTGAAGGCATTTGAGAAAGAGTTTGCAAACTATACAGAAAGCGAACACTGCATTGGATGTGCAAACGGTCTTGATGCATTGACAATGATTCTTCGAGGTTATATTGCTCTTGGTAGGCTAACAGAAGGAGATGAAGTCCTCGTTCCTGCTAATACCTATATCGCCTCTATCCTCGCAATCTCTGAATGCCGACTAAAGCCAGTGCTCCTTGAACCAAAGTTATCGACCTTCCTCCTTGACGACAATGAGATAGAGCGTCACATCACTTCGAAAACGAAAGCCATCATGCTTGTGCATCTCTATGGCTATAATGCATATACAGAGAAAATAGGTATGCTCTGTCGGGAAAAATCTCTACTCCTTATAGAAGACTGTGCTCAGGCGCATGGAAATGTTCCTCCACACAAAGATATTGAAGGAGCGTGCGCTTACTCCTTCTACCCTGGAAAGAACCTTGGAGCCTTGGGAGATGGCGGCTGCATAACCACCCATAACGAGTATCTTGCCCATACTGTTCGTTCTCTTTGCAACTACGGTTCTTCAGAGAAATACGTCTTTGACCATCAAGGTCGGAACTCACGCCTTGACGAAATCCAAGCGGCTGTTCTCAGAGTAAAGCTACGGTATCTTGACAGAGACAACAACCGAAGAAGGCAGATAGCAGACAGATATATCTCCGAGGTCAGAAACTCCTCTCTCACACTCCCGCCAAGAGACGGTGTGTTCCATATCTTCCCCATGCTCTGTAGCAATAGGGAGAAGACGCAGGACTACCTTTCTGAAAAAGGCATTGGAACCATGATCCATTACCCTATACCCCCTCATAAGCAGAAAGCCTACACAGAATGGAACTCCCTCTCACTTCCTATCACCGAAAAGATTCACCGTGAGGAACTCTCCCTTCCTTGCAACCAAACCATGACTGACGATGAGGTTACATACGTCATTGACTCTCTGAATGCAATGAAGTAACGGCTCCCATTTTTCAATGATAACGTTTAAGAGAATGTTCCCTAAAGAGCTCCTCTTTCTCTACCTTTAGTAATAAGTAGGTGTGCAAAATTATTTTTATAATCCTTGCATCGCCTACTGCGCATTATCAGCAAGTGACAACAGTCGAGTAGGAGTCGCTACACTCCTTTATGTCACATACTGATTCTGCATCACCAATCAATACAATCATTATAAAAATAATTTTGCACACCTACTTAGAAAAAAGAAACTGTTTTGAACGTACTTATTCTCAGCACATATGAAAGAAGCGGAGGTGCTGCCATTGCCGCCCTACGCTTACTCCACGCCTTACAAAAGAACGGTGTGAATGCTTCCATGCTCGTAAGGAAGAATCTTACGTTCGGAGGCAAGAGGGTTCAGAAGCAGTCGCTTCCATCTGTTTGGGAACGCCTTGTCATTGCCACTATCCACAATCGTTTCTCTACCCGACACCTCTGGGCAATAGACACAGCCTGTTGTGGAGAAGACATAACCGCTACAGAAGAATATCAGAATGCTGATGTCATTCATCTTCATTGGATAAACCAAAGTTTCTTGTCGTTCAAAACCTTAGAGAAAATTGTAAGGAGTGGAAAGAAAGTCGTATGGACAATGCATGATGCATGGAACGCAACAGGAATATGTCACCTCACTCTCTCATGCACAAACCATCACTCCGAGTGCGGCAACTGCCAATATCTGTCTCATCCCTCTCCCTCCGATCTTTCACATAAGATATGGAAGAAAAAGGAAGCTTTATATGCCAAAGGAAACATACAGTTTGTAACGTGCAGCAGATGGCTCATGGAAGAGGCAAAGAAAAGTTCACTCCTTGCAAGACAGAATGTAACAAGCATTCCAAACCCTCTTGATACCGATTTCTTCATGCCGCAAAATAAGATAGAGGCAAGAAAGATGCTTCATCTCCCGATAGAGAAGAAACTCCTGCTTTTTGTTGCACAAAACGTAAACAACCCATATAAAGGAATGAAATACCTTTCTGAGGCTGTCAAGGAGTCACAAAGGAAAGATATTGCGCTCTTGATGTTAGGAAATGCAGAGGGAGTGGTCTTTGAAGGAGTGGAGACCATTACGTTAGGATATCTCTCTGAACCAGAGAAAATCAGAGCAGCATACAATGCAGCAGATGCTTTCATACTCCCTTCGCTATCAGAAAACCTGCCAAACACAATTATGGAAGCTATGGCATGTGGCACTCCTTCGGTTGCCTTTCGTGTTGGTGGCATTCCAGAGATGATAAACCATAAGGAGAATGGTTATCTGTCTGATTTCCAAAACTCCTCCGACCTCTCTCAAGGCATTGAATATGTTCTCGATGAAGAAAATGCTAAGAGATTGTCTGCTGCTTGTCGAGAAAAAGTTCTTAAAGAGTATTCAGAAAAGAACGTTGTGGAGAGATACCTTTCCATATACGGTCAGAAATAAATCTTTTTTAAGTCGGAAGCTCCGTTCGAGAAGAGAATACTCGTAGTTCAAATAATAAAATCCTTCGGGAGAAACAAACGCGAAAATAGAAAGAGCATAAAAGATGCGCAACATTATAAACATCTTCAAAATAAGAAAAGAGGAACGAGCACTGGCAGTCGTTTCAACCATTGTGTTCCTCCTGCTGAATATTCTCACAGTATCAAAATATTATGGAACATTCAGTCAGATAAGTAACCATTACCACAAGACCTTTGTGGAAACCTTCCGCGTCTCTGGCTTCGACCCTCTTACCTATGAGGTGTTATCACAGTGGACACCAGCATATCAGGTGTACCGACATCCGCTGCTAGCCTTCTTTATGTGGCCATTCAACCAGATAAACCAAGGACTCATAGAACTCACGGGAGTGAACTTCGCCACAAGCGTAACAGCCGTCATTCTCGTGGTGTGCTCACTCTATTCATGCATCTTCCTATTCAGAATAGTGAAGGAAATAATTGGCGTTTCACTTGTTCAGGCTTACGCACTCTGTGGAATGTACTTCGGCTTCGCCTTTGTGATGCTCTCCACAATGGTGCCCGACCATTTTGTGATGTCAATGGCAGCACTCCTGCTCACATTGTATATAGCAGGAAGGAAACTGAAGAATGGTTCTGCTTTGAACATGTGGCAGACAATCGCGCTCTTCACACTTACTGCAGGTATCTCGCTGAACAACGGACTGAAGGTCTTTCTCGCTGCCCTCGTAACAAGGCGGAAAAGGTTCTTTCAACCAGGGTTCCTGCTCCTTGCCGTAATAATCCCTTCCGCCCTTATCTGGGGCTTCGCTCATTGGGAATACCGCACCTATGTATGGCCAAAAGAGATGGCATATAAGAAGAAGCAGCGCGAGCAAGACAAAGAGAATCTCGCCATGGTTCGCCAGCAGGTTCTTGACTCCATTGGCTCTTCTGACAGTGTGCGAGTGGAGAAGATGGTTAGGGACATCCGTCAGGCAAATGCCGTTGCCAAATACCGTGAGAACAGAAAGAAAATCTGGAACCGGAACACAGGCAAGCCAATTGCAAAGACAGGGTTCATGAAATGGACAGACACCACAACCCCTCGTCTCGCCACATGCACAGAGAATCTTTTCGGAGAGGGCATTCAACTTCATGAGGACTATCTCCTTGGTGATGTGCTTCGGAATCGTCCGCTAATTGTTCCTTATCGTTCTGTTGCAAACTATTTTGTTGAGGCCGTAATAATACTTCTCTTTCTTGCTGGAATATGGTACGGCAGGAAGAGCCTACTGTTTTGGTCTGCCATGTCGTTCTTCCTCATGGATATGACACTCCATCTCGGTTTGGGCTTCGGAATCAATGAGGTTTACATCATGTCTCCTCACTATCTCTTCGTAATCCCTATCGCCATAGCTTTCCTCCTAAGAGGAACAGCGAAACGGAGGAGGCTTACTCTCCCAATGAACATCCTGCTCTTCTCGATAACCATCTGGCTGTGGCTTTGGAACGCAAGTCTCATAACGAAATTTATGATCTCATGAACTTTTTGAAAAAACATAAAGAAAGCATCCTTGTGGCGGTGGTAGGACTAATAATCTTTGCCACTCTCAATGCCATCATGCTACAATACCATTATAACCTCTGGACAAATCCGAAGGTGGGATTCTGGTCGGCATTCTGGAACAGATTTGAGATATCGGGGTTCGACTCATATACTTATATCATCGTATCACAATGGCGACCCCTCTACACACTCTCACGCCACCCACTGCTTGCACTGATGTTCTGGCCACTGTCTGAACTGAACGGATGGCTCACGGCTTACTACCATACAAACTTCGCCATCTTCCTCGTGGCAGCAGTGTGGATCCTGGCAAGCATGTGTTCATGGATGATTCTCTATCGTATCTTCAGGCGACTGATTGTGCTGACGGCATGGAAGAGCTTGCTACTCACACTCTATTTCTTCTCTTTCTCACATGTGATGCTCACAACCTTCGTGCCCGACCACATGACCCTCACACTACCTCTTCTTCTCCTCTCACTCTACCTCGCAGGAAGTGCAGTGAAGAAAGGGAAACTGATTCCGCTTTGGCAAACTCTACTACTCGCCTTTGTGGCAACGGGAGTAACCACAACGAATATTGTGAAGGTGGTAATTGCAGACATAGCATCTTCCTGGAGAAAGGCTACTACAAAAGTTCTCTCACTCCGCTTATTGGCTTACGCAATACCATTAGCATTCATTGGAATAATGTATTTCTATCAGCTTGACACCACCCAGCGCAGAGAGAAGGAACGGGCAGAGACCATCATTCGTAAAAGGTCTGAGAAAGACAGTCTTTTTGCAAAGAAGATAGCAGAATCGCAAGAGGCTACAAAGCAACTGCGTGCAAACCAGATTGTTAACCTTTCAATAGTGACAAATACAGAATATCATATCGACCGTCTGCCCTCGCTCGTGGAGAATGTCTTCGGTGAGGGATTCATGCTCCATGAAGACCATGTCCTGAAAGATGCAAACCGAGAGCGCCCTGTATTGGTAAGGTATCGCCATTGGTCGTTCTATGCAATAGAGGTGCTGATAGTCGGAGTGTTCGTTCTTGGAGCATGGTATGGAAGAAAGGAACGACTGATGGTTGCAGCATTGCTGATGTTCCTTTTCGATATGGCTCTACACGTTGGACTGAACTTCGCCTCTGCAGATGTGTATATAATGACTGCTCATTGGGCTTTTGTTGTGCCCATCGCTACTGCCTTCCTCATGAAACGGGCAGAACATAACGAGCGTACAGATATGCTCCTTACGTGCACCATTCTCTTTCTTACGGTGTTCCTCTTCGTGCATAACCTCCGATTGACAATTCCATATATCCTCGCAGCATCGTGAGGAAATTCTCTCGTTAATGAAGAAGTCACACACAAGTGTCTGCAGAAAGTAAACAGACATATTCCATGTATGGAACAATATTTTTTAAACCTTTAGTAATAATAAGAGTCTAAATAGTTGACAACTTTCCCGTCCAAACGAAAGAAAGATTTTTACTCAAGAGAAAAAGAAATGAGACTGGCATTCCTAATTTCCGCCCACAACGATGCGAAGCAGTTCCACCGACTCCTGAACGCATTGCCTGCCGACGCACACTTCTACGTACATATCGATGCAAAGAGCGATATAAGACCGTTTGAAGAGGGCGTCACAAACCGGAATGTTGTCTTTCTGAAAAAGAGATACGATATCATGTGGGGCAGCTTCCAGCAAGTGCGATACCAAATGGAACTTCTTCGTGCTGCACTCGATTCTGGTCATGATTACAATTACCTCTTCTCTCTAAGCGGACTTGACTATCCTCTTTGGAAAAACAGCGAGATAAAAGAATTCCTTGAGAAGAATTTCGGAAAGCAGCATCTGTTTACAATCTCTTTAGCAGACAATCCAGAGATTGCTGAACTCTATACGGAATACCGTTTCCTAAACATCTACTCCTGGCGCTATGGCTCGTGGAAGTCGAAATTCCGCGTTGCATTGCGTCATCTCGTAAAGGCGGTCGGAATTAGGAAGAGTCTCACCATTAATGGGCGGAAGTTGTATAAGGGTGGCTCTTGGTGGGCAATAACAGAAAACCTTGCAAGATACGTTCTGAATGTCTATGACAAGGACAAATCTTTTGTGAACTACTTCATAAACGCTTTCGGACCAGACGAGACGTTTATACACACCATCGCCATGAATAGTCCGTTTGCAAGCTCCTGCACCTTACTCGATGGCAAGAAGTACAATAGTCTTGAGGCTCTCTCTCCTCTCACTTATATAGAATATGGAAAAGAGATAAAGGTGTTTACAGAAAAAGACTATGAGCGTCTGTATGCTTCTGGAAAAATGTTTTGCCGTAAGGTGATGACAGGCAAGAGCAATGCTCTTCTGGAACTTATCGACAGCAGAAGGAAGGAAGAATAATTTTAAGAATAAGCAAAACGGAAAGAATATTTATGCGAGTATCGGTATTGGTTCCGGTTTACGGAGTTGAGAAATATATCTCTGAATGTGCGGAGTCGCTATTCAGACAGACATACAAAGACGTGGAGTACATCTTCTGCAACGACTCTACAAAAGACAGAAGCATGGAGATTCTGCAGGAGGTAATCAATCGCCACCCAGAAAGGGCAGAAAGCGTTAGGATTCTCTCCAACGAAAGGAACGTGGGCTTAGGAGCCTCTCGCTCTCGTCTCCTTAAAGAGGTGAGAACAGAAGCGTTTACGATTGTAGACAGCGACGACATTCTGCCTGCTGATGCCATTGCCACTCTCGTGGAATGTATGGAGAGGGAACAGACAGACGTTGTGGAGGGTGCTTATGCCGACTCCTTCCATGGCTCTCTCTCTAAGCCAAAGAAACCGTTTCATGGAAGTCGTAAAAGGTATCTGCGTGCCTTGCAATGTCAGAATGTGATTCGCCATCGGGTGTGGGGGAAGCTATACCGAACAGAGGTTCTCTCTCGTGTCGACGGTTTATTTCAAGAGGGCATTGACTATTGTGAGGACCTTTGCGCAACGGTGAGACTGGCTGCTGTCACCACTCGCAGCTGTACCGATAGGGTTGTCTATCATTATCGTTCAGACAATATCTCTTCCTATACAAAAACAGTCTCGGAGAAAAGCATTCGCTCTTACTTCCGGGCTCAGGCGGAGATCCTGCGATTCTATCATTTCCGCGGACATCTGCACCTCGCAGTGGAGATAGGACTCCTGAACTCCTTCCGCGAGTGCCATAACTCAAAGACTGCTCTCGCCCTTGCCGATGAGATAACACGGTATGTTCCGCAGAACACTACTGCGAGGCTCCTCTATCCACTGTTGCGTTCTCACGGACTTGCCTTCCGTTTAGGAGACCTCCTTTACCGCATCGTCAGGCTCCTGCTAACCATAGGGCGATAACCCGCAAAGTTTATAAGTAGGTGTGCAAAATTATTTTTATAATGATTGTATTGATTGGTGATGCAGAATCAGTATGTGACATAAAGGAGTGTAGTGACTCCTACTCGACTGTTGTCACTTGCTGATAATGCGCAGTAGGCGGTGCAAGGATTATAAAAATAATTTTGCACACCTACTTAAGATAAGCTCTTTTCACTTTATTTACTAACTATATTTTTTTATCGAAAATGAAAAAGATTTCTTTGAAAAGCGTCATCACAACTTTGTTGCTGACAGCAACAACAACAGCAATGGCGCAGTTCGGACCTCAGCAAGCTCCAGACGACAAGACAGGCTACAAGGACGCTTACAAGGATTATTTCACCGTAGGTGTTGCTCTCAATCTCCGCAATGTGCAGTCGGCTGAGCAAATGGCTATTGTAAAGAAAAACTTCAACAGCGTAACTTGTGAGAACGCCATGAAGCCTGTCTCTCTGCAACCTCGCGAAGGGGAATGGCATTGGGGACAGGCAGACAGCATTGCCAACTGGTGTAGGGAAAACGGTGTGAAGATGCGTGGACACTGCCTTTGCTGGCACGCTCAGTTTGCTGACTGGATGTTTGTGAACAAAAAGGGTAAGCCGGTAAAGAAAGAGGTGTTCTACGAGCGTCTCCGTAACCATATCCATACGGTCGTGAATCGCTACAAGGATGTTGTTTATTGTTGGGATGTTGTCAATGAGGCTATGGCAGATGGTACGGGGCATCGTGCTCCATGGATGAAGGAGGCTCCAAGTCCTTACCGTCAGTCGCGTCATTTCCAGCTATGTGGTGAAGAGTTTATCGCAAAGGCTTTTGAATTTGCTCGTGAGGCAGATCCAAACGTGAAACTGTTCTATAACGACTATAATGCTGCCGATCCTCATAAGCGTGACCGTATCTTCAACATGGTTAAGAAGATGAAGGATGCGGGTGTCCCTATTGATGGTATTGGTATGCAAGGACACTATAATATCTATGGACCTTCAATGGACGATGTAGAGGCTGCCATAGAGAAATACTCCACTATCGTTAAGGAAATACACATCACAGAGTTGGACATCCGAACAAACAAGGAGATGGGTGGACAACTGAACTTCAGTCGTGGAAAGACCACAGCCGTGAAGCCTTATATCCAAACTCTACACGAGGCGCAATATGCTCGTTTGTTCCGTACGCTGAGAAAGCACAAGGACGTAATCACAAATGTCACCTTCTGGAACCTTTCTGATGCTGACTCTTGGATTGGAGCAGAAAACTATCCTCTTCCTTTCGATAAGGAACTGAAGCCAAAACATGTCTATTACACTATTAAGAACTTTGATGAGAAGATGGACAAGGCGGTGGTAAAGGAAGACTTCCGTCCTTCTATACTGAATCAACCTGGACAGCAATACCCAATGGTAAACTCACAAGGCTATGCTCGATTCCGGGTCGTAGCTCCTGATGCTCAGTCGGTCATCGTAAGTCTCGGTCTTGGAGGCTCTGGAGGTACTGTGCTTCAGAAGGGTAAAGATGGTGTTTGGACAGGAACAACAGACGGTCCGTTGGACGAGGGATTTCACTACTACCATCTTACCATCGATGGTGGTGTGGTAAACGACCCTGGTGCAAAGAACTACTATGGTTCTGTGCGTTGGGAGAGCGGAATAGAGATTCCTGCTCATGATGAGGAGTTCTTCGCATGTAAGGATGTTCCTCACGGAAAGATTGTGGAGGTGCTCTTCCCTTCAAAGAATACTCCGAAGAATGATTCTCATTGGATTGGTAGAAATCCTCGTGCTTACGTCTATCTACCTCCTACTTACGATGGAAAGAAGCGATTCCCTGTTTTATATCTGCAGCATGGATGGGGTGAAGATGAAACGGCATGGCCAAATCAGGGTTGTGCTGGACTTATCATGGACAATCTCATTGCTGAGGGTAAGTGCGAACCGTTCATCATCGTGATGACCTACGGACTTACAAACGAATGCCGCTGGGGACACATGCATGAGTTTGACTGGACAGTCTTTGAGCGTGTACTCGTTGACGATCTCGTTCCTTACATAGATGCAAACTTCATGACAAAAGCTGAGAAGAGATACAGAGCAATGGCTGGTCTCTCTATGGGTGGCATGGAGACAAGAAAAATAACTCTCGCTCGTCCAGAGACCTTCGCTTACTATGGTGTGCTCTCTGGTGGAACATACGCTCCAGAGGAAATAAAGTCAAAGGATCAGGTGCGCATGATTTTCATGAGCTGTGGAAGCAAGGAATATCCTGACGGAGTGAAAAAGGCGGCAGAGGCTCTACGTGCTGCTGGTATAAACGCTCATAGCTATGTTTCTGAGGGCACAGCCCACGAATTCCTCACATGGCGTCGTTCTCTTCGTGAGATGGCTCCACTTCTATTTAAGTAACAGAAGGTTATTTTGACCTAACCAAAGAATAATCTTAGGTATAAAAAAGCTGATATGACATAATCAATAATCTCAATGCGAACAGGGGACAGACACCGTTCACGATTCTCGTTATGAACGGTGTCTGTCCCCTGTTCGCATAAGAATATCGTTGGAGAAAATGAAGAAATGGGTGGAGAAACATCCGAATCCTTCCACCGACAAGCTACGCACTGTGTATTTAAGATTCATGGCTCTCCAGGCAATGTATTTCGAATGCGTAGAAAGCAAGATAGACTCCACACGCTTCTATTTCAAGAAAGCCTACGACATCGTAAATACTATGGACCACCCTTTCGAATATGACAGAGTAAGAACGAGATTAAACTTTTTGGCATCTGCAGTAAGCAACAAGATTATGCAAGTGCAATATCCTATTACGAAGAGGCTGTACTCGAACTCAAGAACATCTCAGACTCTCTGGCGTTCGCAACCGTATATATGGGGATAGCAAAAGCATATTCCGCAATTGAAGACTACGAGCAGAGCAATCTCTGGTGGGAGAAGGTAGGTGGTTTAGAACATTTTCTTCCCTATACGCACCGTTGCCAATACTACAACGACCGTGGTGTGGACCTTCTCGCTCAAGACAGATACTCTGAGGGTAAGGAGTACTTTGAGAAAGCACTCGACTACATCCACAAATACAATCTAGGAGATTGGGAGGAGAAATTTGTAAAGATGAACCTTGCTCAGGCCTATCTTGAAATGAACGAGTTTCACGAGTTAAAAAAGATTCTCCCTGAAGTTGAGACCTTCTTTAAAGAGGTGGATTACAAAACGGCACTGCATTTCGTAAAGACACTGCAAATAGAGATGGAGAACCATCAGGTCGTCACCCATCTTTCGTTAGAAGAAGCAAAGCATCTGATATCCACCGACCTTGAAGACATTGATGTTCCAGAACTTCAAAACGAACGGTTGAAGGCATTGCTTGGACGCTATGCCATTGCCAATGACGGCAAGCGTTTTTATGCAACCTATCGTGTTCTTGATAGTCTCACATCAAAGCAGAACGATATGAACTTGCGCATGCGCCTTTCTGCTTTTGTTGCTACCAGCGAGCTTGACGATATCGCATATGTCAGTTTCAATCACGATAGCCACATGTGGGAGATTAAATGTATTGACGGAGCTGTCCATGTTTTACGTTACCGAACAAATGCCGATACGATACTGTCATACTCTCCGATGTTCGTACAGATAAGCAAATGCTATATCGTAAACATCAACAAGGTAGAACGTATTGTGGGAAACGACTGCTATGTTGTTGGCATGTCAAAGGATGATGAAGCATTGAAAATAAATCGCAACTTCAAAAAAGAATTCATGAACCTATTCTATGATATGTAATGAGATTTACAAAAACTCCCTTTATTATAAGCAAAGGCTCGACTAGGTAGCAAATCTTCGGAATTTTGCGGATTGATTTTCTTCGACCATTACAATTACAGCATTACAATAACTTGTGACTTATATGTCTTTCCTCTTGGGTAGGAAACAGAATTGGTGTAATGATAGGAATTTGTAAATATTTAATAATCATGTGTTTATATTTTTATACACAAATACATGGTTCTGAGTATAGACCAAGAAAATGAATTGTAATGCATGCAAATTATTGTAATGATGTAATTGTAATGGCAGAGGGAAGGCGCATGGTATTCGACGAAATGGCTTTTTGGGGTTTAATAGGTTGCCAAGCGCAGCCTATCTTATTCAAAAAGCCGCGACCAAATTCCTCAAAAGGTCTCAAGGCTCTTCCTCCGTTGTAACTCATATGTAACTCATATGTAACTCCGTTCTACCTCCTATTGAATATTGGCGACTTATATTTCAACTATATGACAAGCAACGAACCAACAGCTAACCTGGAATAAGAGATAGTGCAAGTGAGCGCAAAGAGCCAAGATTTGCTAGAATGTTTTTCCGAACGCAGCCTATCATATTAAACAAAGGTTATGTATGCGTTACCGTTTCCTTCGTTTCTTCCTCACCTTCTATAAACATGGCATTGTCCATTTCTGTGAGTGAACGTTTTTTCTTATTTTCCCTTGCACCTGCTTTAAGGAGATTCCGAGCGGCAGTGATGATACTTGGTCCACTATCGGCAGTTGTGATCTTCAGACGAGTGATTTTCTTAACAGTATCGTTCATGCTCGCTTCAACATCCATGAACCTCATTCCGAAGTCCTGCACACGATCAATAATGGTGTTTGCAGCATCCATGATAGCCTGCTGGTTTGTGAGTTGCCTTACTTGCGTCCACATCATTTCCAGAACCCGAAGATTCATGTACATTGTCTGCGGCCCAAGAATCATTACGCCCATATCGTATGCTTCTCGCCACAATGTGGCATCGTTCATAATGGCAAGGTTCATGGCTCCCTCGATAGGGATATACATAATAGCAAAGTTCAGTTTGTTGTAGCCCTCTGGAAGATAGCGCGTATATTCTTTTTTTGCCAGTCGCTTCACTTGCGCTCTGACACTTTCTATATGTGCCTTTAGGAAAGCCGCTTTCTCCTCACTGCCATCCTCCGCATTCATATATCGAGTATAGTCGGTTAGCGACATCTTTGAGTCAACCACAACATGCCGATTGTTTGGAAAGTGAAGAATAAAGTCAGGAATCATACCCTTGCCATCATCTCCACGAAGCCCCTTTCCTAAAGAGTCACGAAGCGTCTCTTGAGTGTCGAACTGCTCACCCTCTTTCAGTTCAAGGTCTTCAAGTAATTGCTTCAATTTCAACTCTCCAAAGTTTCCCTGCACCTTCACCTCACCTGTCAAGGCACGAGTAAGGCGGTCGGCTGTTTCTCCGAGAGAAGCACTCTTCTCCATGCTCTGCCTGATGGTTTCGTCAAGGCGTGTGAGAGCCTCTTTCTGCTGCTCTTTTGTTCTCGTGAGCGCCTCCTCCATATCCTTAAGGCTCTGTTGCAGAGGAGAAACAATCTTTGACACCTGCTCGCGATTCTGTTCTCCCAATTCCTCCTGGCGAGCCTTTAGAACAGTCTCAGAAGTTGTCTTCATCTGTTCTTGAATGAGTGCCATCTGGTCTTCTAACTGTTTCTTGCTCATCTCTTTCATGCTAAGCAACTGCCGTTCGTTATTTTCCTTCACATCAGCAAGATGTTTTTCGTTGTTCTCCTTCACCTCTGCCATTTGACGGTCGTAGGCAATGCGAAGCTCTGCCAACTGTTTCTCGTAGAAAAGTCGGAGCTCTGCCTCACGCTTTGTGAGAAGAGAGTTTGATTCCTCAATACTGCTCTTATGGCGTTTCTCCAGTTCCTCAATCTCCTTTCTGGCATGTTCCGCTTTAGTTCGTTCCACATCACGCTCTGCTGTGAGCAAACGAATTTCTTCTGTTTGCGAAGCAATTGTTTTTTCCTTCTCGTCCTTTTCAGCCGTAATCGTGTTTATTGTCAGCTCCATGATTTTTCTGTCTCCCCCATTGCTTTTTCTCAGGAAAAAGATTCCCACAATAGCGGAAGCAATCACGCAAAAAGCCAATGTAAATATCGCTGTTTCCATAAGTAATGTCTAATTGAAAGTTGATGTGCCTTTTTCACCTTCTCAGAACTCCTCTGCTATGGCTTTCCCTTCAAGCCATGCCGCCATATTCAGTACAAGGAGGTTCCAATTTTGGAAGCCCTTGTTCAGAACAGGTTCTCCGTTTTCAGGAAGATAGTATTCATGAAGCGCACCGAAGCGCTCATAGTCACGCCCAAGAAGAAGTATTGTCTTTTCTGCAAGCTCCCGAGCTTCTTCGAGATATCCGTATTTCACTAAACCGCGGAATACGAGGTAGTTAACATTTATCCATATTGGTCCCTGCCAAGACGAAGGATTTCCGCTTGCCCGCAGGTCGTACATCTTCTCTAAAGGAGAGAGCGTTCGAACTCCGGCAGGAGCATTGAAAGAGAGCGAGTCCTTGTAGTGCTCCTTTACAATACGTGCCGCCTGCTCTTTCGTTGCTATTCCCGACCATAGAGCCATAAATCCGCTCCACACACTCAGTCGTTGAATAAGACAGTCGTATGTGCGAGGCTGACCAACATGCAGGAACAGGTCACCAGGATTCAGTCCTTTTACCTTCGGTGCTTTCACGGGAAGAAGGTTTAGGTCAACACTATAATAGAATCCGTCGCGAGGATCCCAGCAATGTTCCCGCACTCTTTCCTTCAATTGCTCTGCCTCTTTAGCGAATCGTCTTGCTATCTCTCCCATATTCAGACAGTCGGCAAGATATTCCATTGCAAGCAACTCCTTGTACATAAGAGCATTCAGAAATATTGACCCAGAACTTCCGTGAGGTCTGTAGAAGGTGCTTGGGTCGTTGTCAACACCAATCGCCTCATCTGTCTGCCAAAAGAACAGTCCTGTTGCCTTATGGCGATGGAAATTGAGGTAAAGGCTTTCAAATGCCTGCAGCTTATAGAAGTCCTCACGAAGCCATTCTGCATCGCCACCCATATTCCTTACAATGAAAGCGGCATGTTGCGCCAAAGTAGGCTTATGGGTATTGCTCTTCCAAGGATTGCGCTTCTTGAGCATCTCCTCTCTCGAAGGAGCGTCACGTTCTATCCATATCGGAATCCAGCCATCCATTCCTCCATAGTGAAGAGAGTTCAACACACATCCCTGCTCATATTTCAGTGCTTCCTGCCTGTCTTTCTCAGTACCATTTTCGAGTAGAATCTGCCTCAGTGCGACATTGCTGAGCCAAGAGTCCCAATCCCAAAGCATATCGAGATACTGATTGCTTCCTGGCGCGAGGAAAGGGTATACGAGTGATTTCCCTTTTTCCCTATACATGCCCTTCATATCCTTGTAGATATGCTTTCTGCACAAGTCTGTGTATTTCCTTACGTTCTCCTTGTTGCGTTCAGGGAGTTGTGCAAACATCGTATTTGATGTCATGAATATCAGAAGAAAAGAAAGCAGGTTTCTTCTGCTCAGGAGGTTTTCTATTGTTCTCATATTGTCAGGATTATCTATTTGGGAAAAATATCTGTCAGCAGAGAGGATACTTTGATAAAAAAATACGAGAGGATGTCCAAGACACTAATGTTCTGGCACATCCTCCCGTGTGTTTATTTCTAAAATTCTTTCTAATCTTCTCCAGACTCCCTTTATTGAGAGAAGGAAATCAGGAAAAGGGTCTTAAATTAGAGTTTCTGCTCGACCTCGATTTCTGTGAAGGTCTCGATGATATCGCCTGTCTGAATGTCGTTGCAGTTAACGAGCGAGATACCACACTCAAGACCAGTGGCAACCTCCTTAGCATCGTCCTTGTAGCGCTTCAGGGCATTGATGTTTCCGGTGAAGATTACAATACCATCACGAATAAGGCGAGCCTTATCGCTACGGTGAACCTTTCCGTCAGTAACCAATGCACCAGCGACAGTACCAACCTTGGAAATCTTGAACACCTCACGAACCTCAACCTGACCAGTGGCAACCTCCTTCTTGATCTTATCGAGCATGCCCTCCATAGCAGCCTTGATATCGTCAATAGCATCATAGATGACACTGTAGGTATTTATTTCCACACCCTCGTTCTCTGCAAGCTTCTTTGCTGCTGTTGAAGGACGAACGTTGAAGCCTACAATCATACCGTTCTCAGCAGTAGAAGCAAGCATAACATCGTTCTCTGAAATCTGACCAACAGCGCCCTGGATGACCTTCACCTCCACCTTCTCTGTAGAGAGTTTGATGAAAGAGTCGGTGAGTGCCTCCACAGAACCCTGGGTGTCTGCCTTGACAATGAGGTTAAGCATGTGGAACTCACCAAGAGCGATACGGTGAGCAATCTCCTCAAGAGAGAGCGTCTTTGTGGTGCGCAGACTCTGCTCACGCTGCAGCTGCAGACGTTTGTTGGCAATCTCTCTTGCCTCCTGTTCTGTCTCCATGATATGGAAAGAGTCGCCTGCTGATGGAGCTCCGTTCAGTCCAAGAATAATTACTGGCTCAGAAGGTCCGGCTTTCTCCACTCTCTGGTTTCGTTCGTTGAACATAGCCTTGATACGACCGTAGTAAGTTCCAGCAATCACGATATCTCCCACCTTCAACGTACCGTTAGAGACGAGAACGGTTGAGATATATCCACGACCCTTATCGAGAGAAGCCTCAATGACTGAGCCAGTAGCCTTTCTGTTTGGATTTGCCTTCAGCTCCAGCATCTCTGCTTCAAGAAGCACCTTCTCCATAAGTTCCTCAATGCCATTACCCTTCTTTGCAGAAATCTCCTGACACTGATATTTACCTCCCCATTCCTCTACGAGGAGATTCATCTGTGCGAGTTCCTCACGCACCTTGTCGGGATTTGCTCCTGGCTTATCAATCTTATTAATTGCGAATACCATAGGAACGTTTGCAGCCTGAGCGTGTGCGATAGCCTCCTTTGTTGTAGGCATCACAGCATCGTCAGCAGCAACGATAATGATTGCGATATCCGTAACCTGCGTACCGCGAGCACGCATCGCAGTGAACGCCTCGTGTCCAGGGGTATCAAGGAAAGTGATTCTTCTTCCGTCTTCCAACTTCACGTTGTAAGCACCGATGTGCTGAGTGATACCACCAGCCTCACCAGCGATGACGTTTGTCTTGCGGATATAGTCGAGGAGAGAAGTCTTTCCGTGGTCTACGTGTCCCATTACAGTTACGATAGGAGCACGGAACTCGAGATCTGTCTCATCGTCGTCTTCTTCAGTGATGGCGTTCTGCACCTCAGCAGAAACATATTCTGTAGAGAATCCAAATTCCTCTGCCACCATGTTTATGGTCTCTGCGTCAAGACGCTGGTTGATAGACACCATGACACCGATAGACATCAGCGTACCAATAAGTTTAGTGACAGGAATGTCCATCATTGTGGCAAGTTCAGAAACGGTAACAAACTCTGTAAGCTTCAGCACCTTGCTCTCTGCTGCTTCTGCTGCCATTGCAGCATCACGCTGTTCTGCAGCAGCATCACGCTTGTCCTTACGGTATTTCGCACCCTTTTTGTTCTGCGTCTGCTTATTGGTGAGACGAGCAAGAGTCTCCTTTACCTGGCGTGCTACAGCCTCATCGTCAACCTCCTGAGGCTGGTTAGAACGCTGGTTCTTTTTCTTGTTCTTCTTGTTGTTGTTGGCATTGCCCTGAGCGTTCTGCTGGTTTTGCTGAGCGTTCTGCTGACCCTGATGCTTGTTTTTCTTGTCTTTCTTAGACTGATTTACAACATCATTTATGTCGACACGCTCCTTGCCGATTCTTGTACGTTTCTTCTTAGATGCGGCTTCACGAATCTGCTGTGCCTTCTCTTCTCGCTCACGTCTCTTTTCCTCACGACTCTTCTTCTTAGGGCGAGTGCTCTGATTGAGGGCGGAAAGGTCTATTTTCCCGAGAACGTTAAGAGTCTGTTGTGGCTTCTTATTCTTTTCCAGACGGAAAGGCTCATTGCTTTCGTTTCCTTCCCCAGTAGCCTGATTGCCTGAGGTTCCTGCATTTGCTTGTGATGGTTTCATATTCTTTTCTTCTACCTTCTCTCTTTCGTTTGCTTCCACTTCCTTCCTCTCTTCTTTCTTACCATGAACAGGCTTTATATCCTTTGAAGGAGTTGCATCGTTTGAAGAAGATCTATTTTCTTTCTTCTCAACATTCTTCTTCTCCTCATTCTTTTTATATTCAGGTCTTACCTCTAACTTCACCTCAGCCTTTGTCCCTGGCTTTACGTCTGGCTTCTTCTCCTCTTTCTTTGCCACATCCTTCTTCTCCTCTTCTGGGAGATGCTTTTCAGAAGGCTTTTCAGCATTGTCCTCAACGTTCTTTACATCAGCCTTCTTAGGCTTATTGAGATCGTCGAGGTTGATTTTTCCAAGGACCGTGTATTTCTGCTTTGACGCAGGCTTCTCTACGTCAGCAGCCTCCACCTTCTCCTCTTGCTTGTTTTTTTCTTCTTTTCCTTGCTTGGTTTTGTGAGACAGTTTCTCTGCCTGTGAGCGCACGGCAGCATCGCTCACAAATTCAGCCTTTAATCCTTCATACTGTTCGTCTGTGAGTTTTAGGTTGGGATTATCGGTTCCCTCGATACCATATTTCTTTTTCAGGAAATCAGCAGCTGTCTGCAGTCCTATATTCAATTCTCTGATTGCTTTGTTTAATCTAATGCTCATCTACTGTTCTTTTCTTCTTTTGTTTTAAGCAGTAATATACGTTTCTTTTTTCTTCCTGCCTCACCTCCGAACACTGGTGAGAGAAGAATGTCACTTTGAGAGGGTAGTATATTGGGGCGGCCTTTCATTCACCGCCCCAATAATGTTTTTTTCGAAATTTTTACTTCTCGAACTCGCTTCGAAGTACAGAAAGGACATGATCGACGGTCTCTTCCTCAAGGTCTGCCTTTTCAATAAGCATATCGCGAGGAGCGTTGAGAACAGACTTTGCAGTGTCAAGTCCAATTGCCTTGATGGCATCTATTACCCATCCGTCAATCTCATCATCGAATTCCTCAAGGTAGATGTCCTCATCCTCTCCATCGTTGGAGTCACGATAAACATCAATGGTATATTCAGTAAGGAGAGAAGCCAACTTGATATTAAGACCATTTCGACCGATAGCGAGGCTAACCTCCTCAGGAGCGAGGAAAACGTCTGCCTTGTGGTTCTCCTCATCGAGAGTGATGCTGTTGATATGTGCTGGAGCGAGTGCTCTCTGTATGAAGATCTTTATGTTTGCAGAGTAGTTGATGACATCGATGTTCTCGTTCCTCAATTCTCTAACGATACCGTGAACACGTGCACCCTTTACACCTACGCAAGCACCAACTGCATCAATGCGATCGTCGTAGCTTTCCACTGCCACCTTGGCACGCTCTCCAGGAATTCGTGCTATACGACGTATTTTGATGACACCATCATGAATCTCTGGCACCTCCTGCTCTAAAAGTTTCTGAAGGAAGAGCGGACTTGTTCTTGAGAGAATGATCTTTGGGTTGTTGTTCTCGTTCTCCACACGTGCTATGACCGCCCTTATAGCATCACCCTTTCTGTATACGTCAGTAGGAATCTGCTCTGACTTTGGAAGAATTAGTTCGTTGTTCTGGTTGTCGATAACGAGAATCTCTCGCTTCCAAGTCTGGTAAATCTCACCAGTGATAATTTCTCCGACACGGTCTTTGTAGCTATTGTAGAGCGAGTCGTGCTCAAGTTCAAGAATTTTTGATGCGAGAGTCTGTCTGAGGTTAAGGATTGCTCGTCTTCCGAAGCTTGCGAAGTTAACAGGTTCTGAGACCTCCTCGCCAACCTCATAGTCATCGGCGATCTTCTGTGCCTCACGGAGTTCGATTTCCTTGTTCTCGTCTTTCACCTCTCCATTCTCCACCACGACTCGGTTTCGGTATATCTCAAGGTCTCCCTTGTCAGGATTCACGATGACGTCAAAATTCTCGTCGCTGCCGAAAATCTTTGCGATTACGTTGCGGAAGCTTTCTTCGAGTACGCTAACGAGTGTTGTGCGGTCAATGTTCTTGGTATTCTTGAAGTCGTTCAAGGTTTCGATCATTGACGGCTGTTCTATTGTTGATTTTGTTGCCATTGTTTATTTGAAGTTTATTATGTATTTCGTATATTTCACGTCGTTCATGTCAAACGTCCTGTCGGTTTCAACGAGCTGTGGGCGCTTCTGACCCTCCAACTTCTTCTTTTCCTTGACAGTGACAACAAAAGTAGGAGCATCAACACTCTTCAGGATTCCGGAGACTTTCTTCCCGTCTTTCTGAAGAACTTCCACTTCCTCGCCGATACAGTTCACATACTGCTGAACGACCTTGAACGGCTGTCCTATTCCTGCAGAGCCCACCTCAAGTTCGTAGTCTTCTTCATCGCGATTGAGATGATCTTCAATGAATCTACTCAGTTCTGCACAATCTTCAATCCATACACCGTCTTTATGGTCGATTTCTACCACGATACGGTCGTCTGGAGTAACATCTACGTCAACAAGGAAATATTCCTTGTCTTGTAGCCATTCGTTTACAAGTGTCTTTACTGTTTCTTTTTTTATCATAAATAAATGACTGTTGTTTTACCCTCTGAAGCCTGCAATGCTTCTTTGGGTTGATAGGAGTGTAATGAAAGGCGGCATGGCAAAATGTTCTGAATACATGTTGCCAGCATACCTATATAAGAATGAGAGACCTCGCTGGAGGCCTCTCATTCCACTGAACAAATGCAAAGTTACTGCTTTTTTCATTAATTATGGTAAGTCTATATAATTAGTGTTAATTCTTTAAATATAATTAACTATATCACTTATCAGAAAGCATGTTTTCCGAGAAAAAGCGTTAACTTTGTACGAAAATTCGAAAAACAATTCTGCACACTTGCTTATGCCTTCAAAGAACCCTTCCTTCCACGAACTCTTCAACAGAATTCTTTGGGTGATGGAACATCCAGAACAGAATCTATCCATACGGTTGTCGCACATGCATACAACTCTCGTGCTTATATGCCATGAGGCGTTAAAAGACAGCCGCGGAAGTTTCGGAAGCCTTTTTGCACAAACCGACTTTCTATGCCGTAGGCTGTCTCTTTCTGTGCCCGACACCATTGAAATTCAAAAGATGCGAAGAGACTCCAACGGTCTTGGAGTAGAGGAAGAGGTTACAGAGGAAGACATCAAATACGACTGTCGCGCTCTTGCCATCCTGCTCTCTGCAGTTATGAAGAGTGGCATTCCAGAACCTTTGTTCGGAATGCTTCCCCCTACTGGTCGCCCTCGTCCGAAGGGTAGGCACATAGACTGGCGAAATGTCCGTGGAATAACCATCAGCGATGGTTCTCTTTCTGGAGAACAAATCTCTATGCCTTCCAGTGAGAAGACTGATTCAGAAGCCTCCCCCTCTCCTATTTTCCGTCTCAGAATGCGCCTTGAGGATGGCGGAGATACTGTTCTTGTCAATGTAAATGAAGAAGACAGTTACCTGCAGAAGATTGTGAACGATGGCACAATGCTCTCTCTCGTTGATGTACATGAGGAGGAAGACGGTTCTTTGTCGCCAAGGTTCATTATTGTTGAACCAGACTATCTTCTGGATATCTCCTCTGTGGCAAGGTGCTTTACCGACTATGGACATCACCCTTTGGCATACTTCGTGAATATGCTTACCTCAGCAGCAAACAGTCAGGCTATACTCCTTGGAAATTTTGCTGGAAAGATGCTTGATGCTGCTTTGCGAGCAGAGGTTCCCGACCGTTCTCTTTGGCGAAATGTTCTCTCCTCTCATTTCGCCAAGGAAGCCTTGAGTTATGCCACTTGTTCGGAGTTTCACCCAACGACTTTCAAGGCTCAATGTCAGAAGCAGGCAGAGAATATTCTTGAGATTGTTAGTGAGTTGAGGGCTGTGACTGAAGGGAATGGTATTAGGAATGCTTCTGAGTATGCTTTCCTCCTTGAGCCTTCTTTCCTCTGTCCGGCTTTAGGTTTCCAAGGGCGTGTAGACCTTATGACCAGCGATATGCGTCTCCTCGTAGAACAGAAGTCTGGGAAGAACTTCAATCTCGAGAATCATCTGAAGAGTAAGCATGGAGCATTTCAGAAAGAAGACCACTATGTGCAAATCCTGCTCTATTTTGCTATTCTACATCAGAATTTCAATGTTCCCATACCAAAGCTCGACCTACGTCTTATGTACTCCCGATACCCCTTGCCCGATGGTTTACTCGTGGTGAACTATTACCAAGCTTTGCTGAAGGAGGCTATCATGGTGAGAAACAGAATTGTGGCAAGTGGAATGTTCTTTGCTAAGGAGGGCTTCTCGCGAAAGATGCTCCATCTCCTTGTTCCTCAAACTCTTAACGAAAACGGTCTCAGCAACAGATTCTACAAGACATACATTCTTCCACAGTTAGAAGAGACTCTCGCGCCACTGCAGAAGTTATCGCCTTTAGAAGAGGCTTATTTCTGTCGCATGGTGACGTTCCTTTACAGAGAGCAGGTGGTGGGCTGTCTCGGAGTTCAAGAAGGCACTGTTCATGGCATGTCAGACATTTGGAATATGCCTTTCAATGAGAAAGTTCTTCACGGAGAGATTATCGTTTGTGAGGAAGGAAGCATAGAAGATGGTTTTGTGAACGATATCGTTTTGCTTCGTACAGACGATAGGGAGGTGAATTTCCGTTGTGGAGACAGCATTATTCTTTACCGTTTCCCTGCCACCGTGGAGCCTGACGCCACAAAGGCTATTCTCTACAAAGGAAGTATCACAGGACTTACGTCTTCAGAAATCTCCATTCATCTTCTTGACGCACAAAATCTTAACCAGCAGAAAGGAATATCGGGAAGTCTAAAAATTCAAGGCTTCGGAGCAGGGAACTGTAAAAAAGAAGGATTGAAGGGAGAAAGCTCTTTTGCAGAAGAGAGCGAGAGTTTCCGTCCTATGAGATGGGCAATAGAGCACAACTATTCTTCTTCCGGTATAAACAAGGGGTTGAATGCTTTGTATCTTCTCGCTTCCTCTCCAAAGGAGCGGAGGAATTTGCTTCTCGGACAGCGAATGCCAGAATCTGACACTTCTGTTTCACTTACGAAATCTTACCATCCTTCATACGATGAGGTTGTTCTGAAGGCTATGCAGGCAAAGGATTATTTCATTCTTGTGGGACCTCCGGGAACAGGGAAGACATCTATGGCAATGAGATTTATTGTTGAAGAGCAGTTGGCGAGAATAAACAGCTCTTTTAGACTTTCGGGAAATGGAAACGAGGAAGCAGCAGGCTTGCTTCACGAAATGGGTAGAAGGCGCTCAGATATTCTCCTTACTTCATATACCAATCGTGCCGTAGACGAGATTTGCTCTATGCTTTCTTCCGCAGGAATAGACTTCCTGCGTATCGGAAGTAGGTATACCTGCGACCCTCTCTATCATGACCGCTTGGCAGAGACGGTATTTGCAGAAGACGGTTCGTTGGAGAGAGTTAGAAGACGGATAAGGGAAGTGCCTGTTGTTGTTGCCACCACTTCCACTCTCATGTCGCATCAAGAGATTCTGCAGTTGAAAAACTTCTCACTGACCATTGTTGACGAGGCTTCTCAGATTCTTGAGCCAGATATCATAGGCTTGTTAGCACGGTTAGGGAAGTTCATCATGATTGGTGACTACAAGCAGTTGCCTGCGGTTGTACAGCAATCGCCAATAGATTCTGTGGTAGAAGAACCCGTTTTGAAGGAGATAGGACTTACCGACTGTAGGCATTCACTTTTTGAGAGACTGCTCTCTTATGTTTCTGAGATTCCCAACTGTCTTGGGACATTGCACTGCTATGGCAGAATGCATCCCATAGCAGCAGAATGGCCAAACACAATGTTCTATCGTGATGAAGACTTGCGCCCTGTGCCTCTTCAGCATCAGAAGGAGAAATATCCGTATGGCAATCCGAAAGAGCTAATAGAGAGACTTTCAACAAGGCTGCTGCATCTCGTTTCAAAGACTTCCTTTTCTCTTCTCCTTAGAGAGCGTATGCTGTTCGTGGATATAATTCCAGACGATGATCTGAGTGATTCGAAATCAAACAAGGCAGAGGCAATTGCTTGCGGAAGGTTGACAAACGCCATTGCTGCTTTGTTTGGAAAAGATTTTGATGCTTTGAAGAGTATTGGTATCATAGTGCCTTACAGGAATCAGATTTCCTTGATACGCAGTGAGATTGTGCGCCATGGAGGTGAGGCATTTGCAGACAACATAACCATTGATACTGTAGAGCGTTTCCAAGGTTCTCAGCGTGATATTATTCTTTTCTCCTGCACTGTAAGTCAGCATTACCAGATAGAGTTTCTCACTTCAAACACGTTCACAGCCGTTCAGCGCACCACACATGAGGGTTATGATGTAGATAGGAAGCTGAATGTTGCTCTCACGAGGGCAAGGAAGCAGATGATAGTTATAGGCAACGCTTCACTTCTTGCTTCGGTACCGCTTTACAAATCGCTGGTTGACCATTCGGTAAGAATGCCTATGAACGACTAAAAAAGGTGGCGAATGCCCTAAGAATTTCTTAATGCATATCGCCACCTTCGTTATATTACACCTTCTATTAAGGTGTGCAGAGAGAGTATTTTACTGCTTTGTAAGAACGACACGGTTCTTTCCTTCACAAGCAAGGAAGAGCTGAACCTTGTAAGTGCCTTCACCTTCAGGAGCGTTGAGATCCTTACCATTGTTCTGAGAGAGGTTTGCGTAAGCTGTTGGGTCGCCATTTGCTCCACCCCATGAAATAGCCCAATCGTCGTTCATGGCAAACTTGAAACCGTCCTTCAGAGATGTTGTAATCTCCCAGCAGCCAGCCTCAGGGTTGTAGGTCATGTGCTGAGCAGCATCATTTACTGTCCAGCTGTTATGGTTGCCCACACAAGTGATTGATTTCACCTCTGTCATCTGAGCAGTATTAGTAACAAGGTCGACCTTCATCTCATAGAAGCCGTTAAGTGAAGGGAAGTTAGAAGCTCCGTTAGTATCGAATGAGTACTTGTTGTTTCCGAGGTCTTCAACCATCTCCCAGTCGCCATTCCAATTGTCGGCATTTGGCTTGAACTTATATTCACCGTCCATCCAGCAATAGCCAGTATAGAGTCCGTCACCGTTGTTAGAAAGAGGATTCACACCACTCCATCCAGTATTGTTACCAATCTCATAGATATAGTCTGAGAAGTTGATTTTCTCAATAAGGTATGTGCCCTCCATAACGTCGAGAGTAATCTTCATATACTTAGCATCTCCATTTACGGAAATCATGAATGAGCCATCGTCAGAAAGATCAGAACGACGTGCGAAGCTACCCTTCTCACCAATGAGGTTCTTTCCGTTACCCTCACGAGCACCAAAAACGTTTGACCAATCGTTAGTTTCCACAGTCTTGTCGTCAGCGAAAGCGAACCATGTTTCGCCCTCTGCAACAGGGACGGTGATTGTAAAGATAGGATTGTCGTAAACACTCTTTGAATCATCGTGATTGAATGGAAGAGTAGTACATGTTGGGTCCCAAGCGGAAGGAGCACCGATAAGATACATGTGAGGATAAATCTCAGGAGCATCAAGAATGGCAGAAAGCTTGAAAGGATTGCAAGTCTTTGATACCTTCACGATGCCGTCTGCAGTATTTACAGCAACAACGGCACTTACCTCGACATCGAGAGTGCGCTCAACAGGAGCCTTCCCGAAGAAAGTTTCAATAACAGACTGAATTTCCTTCAGTGCCATAACGGCATCAGTTCCGACCGTAAACTCAACAGGTTCTTTTCCCTCTGTAGAGAAAGAGACATTGAATTCTTCGGCTGATGCGACACCCTCTGCGAGGTTTGTTGAGAAGAGAGCGATAGTCTCTGGATTTTCTGCTGCGAAATCGATCCTTTGAACAGAAGGCTGTACGGTGAGTTCGAACTTCTCGGCAGCCTCGTTAGCGGCATTCTGCTGTGGAGATGCCCAATCGTCGTAGTCGCCGTTGCAGGAAGCGAGTCCTGCAACCATGGCGATTCCGTATATTAATTTTTTTACCATAGTAATTTCGTATTATATATTAATTATGTGTGTTTATAACAAACGCCACATCTACTTATTGTTGTTTCTTGATAATACTGAAGTTACCGTCAATATCATTGAACATGATAATCCACGTGCCCTCAGCAACACCGATGTTCTTGCCGCCGCCCTTGCCAGCGCCACAAACATTCACTTCACCGTCAGCAGAACCGAAGCCCCAGTTAACATCCCAAGAGCCAGGGATCTTGAACTTAATCTGTTCTACAGTGCCTTCTGGAACTGTGAGTTCGTAAGCCCAAACGTGGTTCTCGCCAGCCTTATTTGCAGGAGTCATGTTAACATCAGTCCAATTGCAGAATGAGCCAGTGATGCAAATCTGGTCGTAAACAGTAGGAGTGATATCGAGAGGAGTGATATCACAAGTATTGTTAGCTGTATTGATAACAATCTTGTAGTATCCGGCAGGATCTACCCAGATATTTCCCTTATCACCGCCTCCGTCACGGTATTCAGCGGTATTTGCGCTTCCTCCACTCATGAAGCCATGATCCCAGTCACCGAGATTAGAAGGATTAATTTTGAATCCGTCAGTGCTTAACCAGTTTATGAACTGAATGTCGCCCTCACCAGTGCTCTTGTCATAGTTATATCCTGGAATGAGGAACATCGGCATTGTGCTGACACCAATAAAATCGTTAGAAGTTTTCCAAGCGCCATCACCGATATTATTACCCAGGAGATACCACATGATAGGCTCTGCGTCCTTGAGTTCACGGAAGTAAGGAGCCACCTTTAACTCGATGGAATTTGAAGCCACCTCATTAAGTCTTGTTGTACCCTCTTTGATGAAAGCGAGCACTCTTACGAAGAGTGTCTGAGAAGCTGGAACTTCCCCTTCTGCCCATTTGAAGATCTTAATGAGTGAGAGGTTTACGTCACTCGCAATCATTTCTCCAGAGCAAGTCTGGAAAGTATTTGGAATGACGTCATAGTCAGCAATTGTAGCTCCACTCTCGTCAGCATTTGCCTGTGCCACAGAGGTTGTGAAACTATTTGTTGGAGAAATTTGAATCTCGTATGTTGCGTTTATAGGAGCGTTATCAGTTGTATACTTTGGCTGTGACCATGTTAAGTTCAGAGTGGAAGAGTTCTGAAGGTCAACAGTCTGATTAACGTATGCAGGAACGTTGAGAGTCATTTCCTTAGGCTGTATGAGCGTAGGATTAGAGTCTCTATCGTCTTCACACGATGTGAAAAAGCCGGCAGCACTAACAAGGAGAGTGCCAAGCAATAATGCTTTCTTCATATTGCGTATCTTGTTTTTCGATTAGTTAAAAAATTATTCATTGTAACCATCAATCTGGGTAAGGTTTCTGTTAGCCTGTACCTCACTTGCTGGCAATGGATAAACATTTCTGAATGCCTCGAAGCGTCCTCCGGCAACATATTCGCCACCAGACATTGTGCCGCCCTTTCCTGCCCAAGAGTAAGTAGCCTGATTGCCACCGAACTGGTTGAAGCGAATAAGGTCTGTACGACGGAAGCCCTCAGTATAGAACTCACGTGCACGCTCATCGAGAATATCGTTAAGAGTATATGCCGACTTTTCAGCTGCATTTGCTCTCTTGCGCAGAGCATCGATATAGTTCTTTGCAGTAGCAGAGCCCTCGCCATTAAGGTGCATATCAGCCTCAGCAGCATTGAGATAAGCCTCAGCGACACGCATGAGGAAGAAGTCTGTATCAACGTTGTAGCCATCGTGAGGAGTACCACCGTTAGAGTAATTGTTGTTCCACTTTACAGTAGCGAGACCCTGTACGAAACCAGTATTGTCCTTAAGGCTTACAGTACGCTTGTCAGAGCCACTTACAGCACCCCAGATAAGGCAGCGGTCGTCGATACCCATGTCGCGAATTTCCTTTGCTGTTTTGCCTTCGAAAGACTTTGGATTGTTTGTGAACTTCTCGATGAACTCTGGACGGAGACGCATACCCGACCAGTTGTTTCCTGTTGTACCAGGAGAGAGGTCAGTAACGGTCTTCATTGTAGGGTCATAAAGAGCCGCAATCATAAAGAGTGAGCCGCCCCATCCCTGTGTTTTTATACCATCCTGCAAGAGAGGTAGGATAGCCTCACAGCTTGCTCCGTTAGATCCATTGTCTCCCATGAAGAGGAGGTCGTAAGGGCGATATCCGTTCATCTTCGCTTCCTGAGACATCTTGTCGGCAGTGAAGAGAGAATAGTTTGAGTTGATAACTCTTTCAGCATATTCCTTTGCCTTGTCCCAATGAGGGTTATTCTGTCCGTCGCCATTGAGGTAAGTACCTGCATTGAGGTAGAGACGGCTGAGGAGCATCCAAACGGCAGCCTTGTCGGCACGACCATAGTTAGGGTCAGAGTCATTCTTTGCCTGAGGGTCGAGCATGTCAGCCTCAGCAGTAGTGAGTTCGTTTACAAGCCAGTTGAACATAAACTCCCTACCAAGTTTCAGAAGCTCAGCACGTGTGTACTGCTTTCCCTCTTCGAAATTCGCATTGTAGGCATGAGCCTGCTTAGGACTTTCAGAAGAGATTGCCTCGGTGAAAGTAGGATCTCCGAAGAAATCAAGCATGAGGAAATAGTTGTATGCACGAATGAAGCGCACCTCTGCAAGCATTGTCTTGTCTTCTGCAACTTTCAGGAAGTTATTACAGAAAGCGATGTTTGAAGTCAGACGATAATAGAGGAAACGAAGAGTTGCATTGCTTGGAGAAACAAGGTTAAGACTTATTTCCTCAGCGATACCACCATCAGACCACCAACAGATACCCTCATCGGTAGAGAGCTCATTAAAGTTATATACGTTGCGAATGAGAGTTGACTTACCTGCATCGTCAATAGTGAAGTCTGCATTACCATCGTTACCCTCCATGATGAAGCTCGCATAGCACTTGCTGTACAAGCCGATGACGTCTGGCTTGCTTTCTGCCTTAGGGTTGATGTTTCCGTCATCAAGGTCGCCCATACAAGAGCTAACACCTGAAGCAAGCAGTAACGCCATGGCAGGAACCATTATTTTTATCTTGTTTATTTTCATGACTGTATTCTTTTATTTAAAATATGGTTAGAAATTGAGGTTCAGACCGAAGAGGAAGGTACGGCAACGAGGATATACGCTACTCTCGCGTCCAGAAGGCTGCTCAGGGTCAAGACCATTGTATTTTGTGAGAGTGAAGACGTTTGTGCAAGAAGCGTAAAGACGTCCGCTGATACCCTCATACTTTCCTGCCTTGAAAAGATTCTCGAAAGAATAACCGAGTGTGATATTGTCGCACTTGAGGAAGGAAGCGTTCTGCACGAAGTAGTCGGTAAGTGGATAGTTGTAAGAAGTCCATCCGTTCTTAACGATATCCTTAGTACTGTTCTCGTAGTAGCCCTTAGGGTTATAGAGCACAGAAGTGTTCATCTTTCCCTGCTCAATATCGTTGTATACATAGTTTCCGAAGCTTGCGCGGAAGTTTGTACCGAGGTCGAAGTTCTTGTATCCGAGTTTAAGGCTGAAGCCACCTGTCCAAGGAGCCGCGATGTTCTTGTAGAAGTAACGGTCGTTGTCGTCGATTATGCCGTCAGCATTGCGGTCAACATAGCATCCCATTATAGGTCTTCCTGCCTCATCGTAAACCTGCTGGTAAACGAAGAAAGAGTTAGCAGGTTCTCCCACCTTGTGGTAGGTAAGGTTCATGTTCTGACCAACCTGCATACCAGCCTCGATTTTGTCGCGACCGCCGTAGAGTTCAGTAACCTTATTCTTATTGTAAGCAACGTTTACGCCCATTTCAAAGAACCAGTCGTTTGTCTGGATAATCTTTCCATTGATAGCGAATTCAACACCTGTATTCTCCAACTCACCAGCATTGAGCATCATTACGTTATCGAAGTTCATACCAGCTGGAATTGTAGGAGTGCAGAGAAGGTCGGTTGTCTTACGCTTGTAAACATCAAGAGCCATAGTGAGGCGCTGGTTCCACATACCGAAGTCAAGACCGAGGTTGTAGGTTGTTGTTGTCTCCCAAGTAAGGTCTTCATTGTAAACGAGAGGGCGCCAGAGAGTACCATCGTTGTTAGGACCTACAGGATAAGTGAAGTGGGTGTTTGTGCTGTATACGTAAGTAGGAGTATAGTACTCTCTACCAGTATCCTGCTGACCAGTCTGACCCCAACCGAGACGGAGCTTAAAGTCACTGATTGCCTTTACGTTCTTGAGGAAAGCCTCTTCGTTAATCTTCCAAGCGAGAGCAGCAGAAGGGAAGAATCCCCAGCGATGGCCGTCAGCGAAACGAGAAGAGCCGTCGTAACGAGCTGTTACAGTAAGGAGATAACGGTTGAGCAGAGTATAGTTAGCACGACCGAGCCAGCTGACGAGGACTGTCTGACCTTTCCAGAAGTCTGTATCGTGGCTCTTCATGGTTCCTGCGAGAGGATTTCCTGCATCGTCTTTTCCTTCATAAGTAGAAGGATAGAGAGTCTTTGACCAGCTATCACCCCAGTATCTCATGCGGCTATACTCATAACCAGCCATTATGTCGAAGTGGTTATCTTTATTAAAGTCCTTGATATACTGAGCGTAAGCAGTAGCCTGCACGTTGTATCTCTTCTCAGTGTTCTCGCTTTCACCACCATAGTAGAATCCGTATGTTGACTGAGGATTGTTTGTGTTATACTCACCACCGAAAGAATAGTCGCCAGCGAGATTCAAGTGGAGGTGAAGGTCCTCAAAACCGTGAATCTTATAGTCAGCCTCAAAGTTACCAAGGAGAATGTGAGCGCTTCTGTCAAATCCGTAGTGTTCAACGAGTTCCACAGGGTTCTTTGGAGAGTCGTCGTTACGTCCGTAAGGGAATGTAGGGTCGTACTCGCTAACAGGCTTTGTCCACTGCCAGTATCCACCCCAATTCTTGTACATCTCATCGTTGCTTGTGATAGGGCGAGTAGGGTCCATTCTTGTAGCCATACTGATAGCCTCCTGACCACCAGGCACTGTCTTAGAGTAAGAATACTTACCGTTGATGTTCATGGTGAGATGGTCTTTGAAGAGAGAAGGGTTCACAGTGAAGCCCGCTGTGAGACGGTTGTAGTCAGAGCCCTTGAGGATACCTTGCTGACTTGTGTAGCCAACACTGAGACGGTAAGGCATAGACCATGAAGTGTTTCCGAGTCCTCCAGCAACACTTACGTTATGGTCGTGACTGATGCCACCACGGAAAATCTCGTCCTGCCAGTCAGTGTCATAAGTGCCAGCAGCAACATTTGGAGTGCCGTCCTCATTGAACTCCTTCCATCCGAGTCCGTTCCATGCACTTGAGCCCTCTCCATAATAGTCTTTTATGAAAGAGACATATTCGCTTGCATTCATCACGTCAAGCTTCTTAGCCACTGTGCTGACAGAAAGGTTTCCGTTGTATGAAATCTTTGGAGCCTGATTCCTGCGACCACGCTTTGTTGTGATGATGATGACACCATTAGAACCACGGCTACCATAAATAGCTGTGGCAGAAGCGTCCTTGAGTACTGTGAAACTCTCTATATCGTTAGGGTTTACAAGAGCGAGAGGGTTGCTAACACCTTTCTTTCCGCCAGACATCTGCATACCGTCAATAACGATGAGAGGGTCGTTGCTGGCATTGAGAGAAGCACCACCACGAATACGAATCTGTGCTCCACCGCCAGGTTCACCAGTAGAAGAGTTGATATTTACACCAGCCACCTTACCCTGAAGCATATCCTGAGCAGAGGTAACCATACCACGGTTCTTCTCGTCTGGCTTGATAGCGGTTACAGAACCAGTAAGGTCGTTCTTCTTTGCTACACCGTAACCGATTACAACTACGTTTTCGAGCATCTGAGCATCGTCTTTCAGCACAACAACGAGTTCTGGCTTTGCCTGAACCGTTACTGTCTGATAGCCGACAGAGGAAATTTGGAGGGAAGCACCCTCAGCACATGTAATCACAAACTTACCGTCAAAGTCTGTAACCGTACCACCGTCTTGTCCAACAACGCGGACCGTAGCACCAATAACTCCTTCGCCGGTAGCATCTTTCACGAGGCCATTGACAGTGATCTGTGCAAAAGCTCCGAGAGAAAGCATGAGTCCAAACAGGAGCATTATAGCTCGCTGCGGGATTGTAAGAAATACCTGCTTCATTAGAATTTTGTTAAGTTTAGTTATATAATTAATTAAAAAATTTTATCCGAATAGCATACATTTCCTTTCACTTTGTTAGTCAGCAGAACTCAAGGTATCTGTATGAATTCTGAATTCTTCTGCAAAGGTACTTCGTTTATTAATAACACGGTAACAAAATGCAAGAAAAAGTTATATTTCGCAAATGCAAACGTTTTCATAAGACATACATTATTAATAAACAAATTAGTTGGATATTTCATAAAACTTATGTAACTTTGCACCCGAAAAGAAGAAGACAGAGAAAAACAAGTTTCAGACAACGCTTCTTAACCGTTTGTTAGACGCTTGTTAACCGTTTGTTAGACGCTTCTTAGACGCTTCTTAGACGCTTCTTAACTGTTTATTAGTCTTCCGTTCGCCTACCGCTTACCTACTAAAGCTATTTTTCACAATAATATATACTGTCACTTTAGCATTTATGAATGATCACAAAGTCCTCACAATGAAGGATATCGCCAAGGAATTAGGCATCTCTATTGCTACAGTCTCCAGAGCCTTAAGCAATTCGAGTATCATCTCACGAGAAAAACGAGAGATGATACAGCGCTATGCCCAGGAGCATAATTTCACTCCGAATATCATCGCCAAGGACCTTCGTAACACGAAAATTAAGCCAAAGAAGATTATTGCAATAATACTTCCCGAGGTGGTGCATTATTATTTCGCCACTGTTCTTGATGGAGTGGAAGAAGAGGCGAGAAGGCGCGGTTATAAAGTCTTCGTTGGACAGAGTCATGAGTGCTATGAGGAGGAGGTGGAACTATGTCGTTCGTTTGACGAGATTCGTGTCTCAGGAATCATCGTGTCATTAGCAAAAGACACAAAGAACTACGACCATTTCCTTGAACTTCAGAAGAAAGGAATCCCTTTGGTTTTCTACGACCGCATCTGTCATGGAATAAACGCCTCCAGAGTTGTAGTAGATGACTACAATGGCGCATTCAATGCTGTGGAGTATCTAGTAAAGACTGGCTGCAAGCGCATCGCCTTCTATGGCTCACCAATGCACATGGAGATTTCAAAAAACCGATTTAATGGTTACAAGGATGCTCTTCTGAAATATGGCCTGAAGTATGATAGCAACCTCACACGCATTTGCGACAACCGCGAAGATGCAGAGAAAATCACTCCAGAACTTCTTGCTTTAGAAGAGCGCCCAGATGCTTTCTTTGCCATCAACGACGACACTGCCATTGGCATTCTTCGGGCAGTTAAGAAAAAGGGGCTGAAAGTGCCGAAAGACATTTCAATATTCGGATTCTCAGACGGTTTCCGCTCACGTGCCTCAGACCCTCAGCTAACATCTGTGAACCAACGTGGTCAGGAGGTAGGGCGTGAGGCGGCAGACATTCTTATAAAAGAAATAGAGGGAATTCTTCCTGCCGAAAAGGTGAATAAGAGAATTGTGATGACAAAGCTTGTTATCAGAGAAACAACGAAGTAAGACATTAGTTACTTAAGGCAAAGACCTTTATGATTTTTGGCAAAGATCTTTATGATTTAAGGCAAAGGCTTTTATAATAACAAAGAGAATAAAAAAATATTTTTTTACCATTTAAAGAAAAATGAAACAAAAACCTAACATGAGTTTCTGGGGACTCTGGAACCTCAGCTTCGGATTCTTCGGCGTGCAGATTGCATATGCCCTTCAGTCAGCGAATATCTCAAGAATATTCTCTACATTAGGTGCTGACCCCCACTCGCTTTCCTTCTTCTGGGTGCTCCCTCCACTGATGGGAATTATTGTACAACCACTTGTAGGAAAATATTCCGACCGCACATGGTGTCGCTGGGGTCGCAGAATTCCATACCTTTTCCTTGGTGCGGCAGTAGCAGTTGCCGTGATGTGTCTTTTGCCAAATGCAGGTTCTTTGCATCTCGACAACACCACCCTTATCTGGGGCACGATGACAGCCGTGATGCTCTTCGGACTTATCATGCTCATGCTTCTCGATACTTCCATCAATATGGCTATGCAGCCGTTTAAGATGCTTGTTGGCGACATGGTTAACGAGGAGCAGAAGAAAAAGGCGTATTCCATTCAGTCTTTCCTGTGCAATGCAGGTAGTGTGGTGGGCTATGTCTTTCCTTTCCTCTTCACATGGATAGGCATAAAGAACACAGCTCCAGAGGGTGTTGTTCCAGACTCTGTGATATACTCATTCTATATTGGTGCGGCAATTCTCATTCTCTGTGTGATTTACACCACAATAAAGGTAAAAGAGTGGAATCCAAAGGATTACAATGAATACAACCATGTAGAAGAACCAACAGGAGAGAAGGCAGATGAACCAGGAATGCTCACTCTCCTTGTGAAAGCGCCATCAGCATTCTGGACAATCGGAATAGTGCAGTTCTTCTGCTGGGCAGCCTTCCTCTTCATGTGGACATATACAAACGGCACTGTGGCAGCAAATGCTTTCGACACACCTATTCTCAACGGTGAGCTGGACGTGAAGTCGCAGGCATATCAGGCAGCAAGCAACTGGGTGGGAATTCTCTTCGCTGTTCAGGCAATCGGCTCTGTTCTGTGGGCAACTGTAATCCCAAACATCAAGAGCACAAAGTTAGGATACACCATCAGTCTCATTCTTGGAGGAATAGGATTTATCTCCATGGCATTTGTAACCGATCAGCACTTACTTTTCGTATCTTTTCTCCTTATCGGCTGCGGTTGGGCTGCTATGCTTGCATATCCGTTCACTCTCCTCACAAACGCACTTGAGGGTCGTGGGCACATGGGCACTTATCTCGGACTCTTTAACGGCACCATCTGCCTTCCTCAGATCATTGCTGCTTTGTTAGGTGGCGTGATTCTCTCTGCTCTACCTCTTGCCGAGAACGGCACTTCTAACCAGCCGTTTATGATGGTTGTGGCAGGTATCTTCCTTCTCATAGGCTCTGTTTGTGTGGTGTTTATAAAGGAGAAATAAAGAGAGGTTCAGGAAAAAGTTGTAAGCAAATTTGTTGTTAGTTGAACTCGTTTTCTCACACAATGCTCACGTACTTTTATGCTATTTGTTCCTTATATGCTGGTTATATATTTCTCATATCATTTTCTGATAAAATATATGACTCACATATACTCAGCATATACTCAGCTTATGACCAGCATACTATGAACACATGCGGAAGGAAATGCAAGAGGAATTTGACTTCTCAGCATTGCACAACACAGAAGTCTCTACGATGGCATTTAGCCATAACAAGTGTCTCTGATGTACGAGTATCTTAAAGTGAATTAAAACAATAAGGTGGGCTTCTATTAATTCCCACCATAAAGGAGAAAGAATATGTCAAAGGTAATAGAAATCATAAAATGCGACAACAGATTTGTGGCGCAGAAAATTAGCGAGATGTTCAATGCAGTGGACATCCCGCATATTGTGATTGATGAAGAGAATCTCGGAATTGCTATGGGCGCATGCCCTATTCCGGGATGGAGAATCCGCATCAACGAGGAAGACAAGGAAAGGGCAGAGGAAATTGTCAAGAAGGTTCTTGAGGAAGAGGGTGGAGAAGAACTCTGACACCCTCTCTTGATAGAAAGAAGACAAGGAAAACCTCTGACACCTCCCCTTGAAGAGAGCATACTTGTCAGAATGGGCCATGAGCTAAAAATCTCATTTTTTCTTCTTCAAAATGCCTTTTCTATACTACAAATCCTTAAAAAACAATAATAAACGGCTTATTCTACACATATTACATAGATAAGTTGAGAAATTTTTATTATATTTGCATGATTTTAATTCAAGATGTAATATTCAAGGGTTAAAAGAAAGGTAATGTAAGCCTATTCATAACCCTTTTTAGATGCTTAAAAAAAAGAAATGAACGTAATTACAAAGACAGTCTCATTGCCTGACGGACGTCAGATAACAATCGAGACAGGAAAGCTCGCAAAACAGGCAGACGGCTCTTGTACACTGCGTATGGGAAACACCGTGCTCTTAGCAACTGTTTGCGCAGCGAAAGATGCTGTTCCAGGAACAGACTTTATGCCTCTTCAGGTAGAATACCGTGAGCAGTATGCTGCTGCTGGACGATTCCCTGGCGGTTTTACAAAACGTGAAGGAAAGGCGAGCGATGATGAGATTCTCGTATGCCGTCTCGTAGACCGTGCTCTACGACCATTGTTCCCAAGTGATTTCCACGCTGAGGTATATGTTAACGTTATCCTCTTCTCTGCCGACGGCGTAGATCAGCCAGACGCACTTGCAGGATTTGCAGCCAGCTGTGCCTTAGCATGCTCAGACATACCTTTCGAGTTCCCAATCTCAGAGGTTCGTGTAGCACGTATCAATGGCGAATACGTTATCAATCCTACTTTCGAGCAGATGAAATCTGCAGATATGGACCTCATGGTAGGTGCTACAAAGGACAACATCATGATGGTGGAGGGCGAGATGAAGGAAGTGCAGGAGGCTGACCTCCTCAACGCTCTCAAAGCTGCTCATGCAGCCATCAAGCCAATGTGCGAGATGCAGGAAGAACTCATGAAGGAATTAGGAACTGATGTGAAGCGCGAGTACTGCCACGAGGTTAACGACGACGACCTCAAGGCTCAAGTGAACACCGACTGCTATCAGAAGTGCTACGATGTTGTTAAGCAGGCTCTTGAGAAGCAGGAGCGTGCAGAGGCTTTCGAGAAAATCAAGGAAGACTTCAAGGAGGCATACACAGCCGCTCACTCTGAGCTTACAGAGGAGGAGCTTGAAGAGAAGTACGCTCTCGTAGACAAATATTACCACGATGTAGAGAAAGACGCAATGCGCCGTTGCATCCTCGATGAAGGCATTCGTCTCGATGGTCGTAAGACAACAGACATTCGCCCTATCTGGTGTGAAGTAAGCCCTCTCCCAATGCCTCACGGCTCTTCTATCTTCACACGTGGTGAGACACAGTCGCTCACAACCGTTACCCTCGGTAACAAGATGGATGAGAAGATGGTTGACAACGTTTTGGAGAAGAGCTACATGAGATTCCTCCTCCACTATAACTTCCCTCCTTTCTGTACTGGTGAGGCAAAAGCACAGCGTGGTGTAGGACGTCGTGAGATTGGTCACGGACACCTTGCTTGGCGTGGTCTAAAGGGTCAGATTCCTGCTGACTTCCCTTACACAGTGCGTGTGGTGAGCCAGATTCTCGAGTCTAACGGCTCTTCTTCTATGGCTACTGTATGTGCCGGAACACTTGCGCTTATGGATGCCGGAGTTCCTATGAAGAAGCCTGTATCTGGTATCGCTATGGGACTTATCAAGAATCCTGGAGAAGACAAGTATGCTGTGCTCTCTGATATTCTCGGTGATGAGGATCACCTCGGAGATATGGACTTCAAGACAACAGGTACAAAGGATGGTCTCACTGCTACCCAAATGGATATCAAGTGCGACGGACTATCATACGAGATTCTCGAAAAGGCTCTCGCACAGGCAAAGGCAGGTCGTGAGCATATTCTCAACTGCATAACAGACACTATCGCAGAACCACGTCCTGAGCTCAAGCCACACGTACCACGTATCGTGGCTCTCGATATTCCTAAGGAGTTCATTGGCGCTGTGATTGGTCCTGGTGGAAAGATTATCCAGCAGATGCAGGAGGACACTGGTGCTACAATCACCATTGACGAGGCTGACGGCGTTGGACACGTACAGGTGTCTGCACCAAACAAGGAGTCTATCGATGCTGCCATCTCAAAGATCAAGGGCATTGTGGCTATTCCAGAGATTGGTGAGGTTTACAATGGTATTGTACGCTCCATCATGCCTTACGGATGCTTCGTAGAGATTCTACCTGGTAAGGATGGCTTACTCCATATTTCAGAAATCGACTGGAAGCGCCTTGAGACTGTTGAAGAGGCAGGCATCAAGGAGGGTGACGAGATAAAGGTGAAGCTTATCGATATCGACCAGAAGACTGGCAAGTACAAGCTCTCTCACAGAGTGCTCATCGAGAAGCCAGAGGGATATCAGGAACGTGAGCGTCGTCCTCGCCCAGAGCGTGGTGAGCGCCGCCCTCGTCCAGAGCGTGGTGAGCATCAGGAACGCCGCCCTCGCCCAGAGCGTCAGGAGCGTCATCCTCGTCATGAGAACAACCAGCCTCAGCAGACTCCTCAGCAGCCAGAAGCTGTAAAGGACTTCTCTGATGTTCTCGACGATTTCGACTTCTAAAAAAAAGCTGTAGGAACTTGAGTCTTCCAAGTAACTGAAGGGAATAAAGTCCTCAAGTAACAAAGAAACTTGAGCTTCTCAAGAATTGAAAATATATAATGCGGAAAATCCCGTAATGCGCAAGCAAGGGGACTCTTGATTGAGCCGTACAAGCATTTATTGCATAGGAGAAAAGAAAAAATCTCTTTCTTCATCTTGCTCCTAAAATTGGAGAAATGTCACGGCAAGAAAAAGGCTGGATGAGAATCCTTCGCAAATATCTATAGTTCCCATCATCTTGTTTTGAAGCAGGGTGATGGGAATATGCATTTATATAAAGACTATAATAATGACAAAAGAAACTTACATAACAGGATTAACAGACAATGAAGTGACCGCCTTGAGGCTGCAGTATGGATGGAACATCCTTACTCCGCCAAAAAAGCAGTCGCTATGGAAACTATACCTTGAAAAATACCAAGACCCCATTATACAGATTCTACTCATTGCAGCTTCTGTATCGCTTATTCTCGCAATAATAGAAAAAGAATATATTGAAACAATCGGCATTTTCATTGCCATCTTCCTCGCCACAACAGTGGGGTTTCTCTTTGAAAGAGATGCGGCAAAGAAATTCGATGTTCTCACGCAACTAAACGAAGAACAGAAGGTAAAGGTAATAAGAAATGGACAGGTGCAACTCATTCCAAGAAAGGAATTAGTGGTGGGCGACCAGGTGATTATTGAAACAGGCGACGAGATTCCAGCAGACGGAATTCTTGAGGAATGCACATCTCTGCAGGTAGATGAGTCAATGCTTACAGGTGAGCCGATTACAAGCAAGGAGTGTATAGAAGGAGAGAAAAACTCAGAGGAAGCGTATGCGAAAAACTACGTGATGCGATCTACTATGGTGATGAACGGAAGAGGACGCTTCGTGGTGACTGCCATTGGAGACAACACAGAAATTGGAAAGGTGGCAAAGAAATCATCGGAGAATACAGACGTTAAAACGCCACTGAGCCTTCAGCTCGACCGACTTGGGAAACTAATAAGCAAATACGGACTCTCACTATCTATTATCTCTGCCTGCCTATTCCTTGGTCACGACATTCTTGTGAACGATATCTGGAAGACTATAGGAGAACCAGATGCAAACTATCTGATGATGCTGACAATTATTCTCAGATATCTCATGATGGCTGTCTCGCTGATTGCTATGGCTGTTCCAGAGGGATTGCCAATGGCTGTCACACTCTCACTCGCATTAAACATGAGAAGAATGCTGAAAAGCCAGAACCTCGTAAGAAAACTGCATGCATGCGAAACAATGGGCGCTGTGACGGTTATCTGTACAGACAAAACTGGTACGCTAACACAAAACAAAATGCAAGTAGGAGCGGAATATATACCTTATTATAATAATATATGCGCATCAGAGAATTATAATACTGCAAGCTCTAAGGAAGAAAAGAGAATTTTCGGAATTGAAGAATGTCTTGCAGAGGCAATCGCAGTAAATACAACGGCACATCTTGATGGCGAAAAGGGTATAGGAAATCCTACCGAGGTGTCGTTGTTGCTTTGGCTGAAAAGCCAACAACAAGATTACCTGAAAATACGTCAGAAAGCTGAGATTGTAGAACAAATCCCATTCTCTACAGAGACGAAGCAGATGCTTACAACTGTAAGAAGAAAAGACGGAAATACAGTAACATTTTTGAAAGGAGCTCCTGAGATTGTGCTTGCACAATGCACAATGACAGAGGAAGAGCGCCTTGAGGCGGAGAAGACACTGAAGAAATATCAGTCGAAGGCTATGCGCACATTAGCTCTTGCAGCTAAAGAAGGCGAAAAAAAATTCACTCTTCAAGCAATCTTTGGCATCAGCGACCCTATTCGTCCAGATGTTGCAGGAGCAGTACGACAATGTGATGATGCTGGAATAAAGATAAAGATCGTTACAGGTGACGTAGATATTACAGCTCGGGAGATTGCGAAACAGATAGGCATCCTGCCACAAAAGGAAGAAAACGGAAAGAGATGTTCGATCTCTGGAACAGAGTTCAGCAAACTGAGCAATGAAGAGGCTTATAAGGTGGCACAAGATATTCATGTAATGTCAAGAGCACGACCTACTGACAAGCAACGACTTGTGCAAATGTTGCAGAAACATGGAGAAACCGTTGCCGTAACTGGAGATGGCACAAATGATGCTCCGGCATTGAACTATGCACATGTAGGACTTTCTCTTGGCTCTGGAACAAATGTTGCAAAAGAAGCATCAGACATGACACTCCTTGACGACTCGTTCGCGTCGATTGTAAACGCTGTGCTTTGGGGACGATCTCTGTATCGGAATATTCAGAGATTCCTTTACTTCCAATTAGTGGTGAACGTAGTGGCTTTGTTGCTCGTCATTGCTGGCTCACTCGTTGGAACAGAGATGCCGCTTACAATCACTCAGATTCTATGGGTGAACCTTATTATGGACACATTTGCAGCACTTGCTCTCGCATCACTATCACCTTCACGAGAGGTTATGAAAGAAAAGCCAAGAAAGCAAACAGACTTTATTCTTTCTAAGAATATAATCAGAGGAATAGCAGCCACCGGATTAGGAATGTTTGTGGTGATGTTCCTATTCCTACTGCATTGCGAAGGAGTGCTGACACTTGGATGGGAGGAATACACCGAAAAGGGGATAGACACAAGAGAGCTGACCTGGTTCTTCACAACATTCGTGATGATGCAGTTCTGGAATCTCTTTAATGCCAAGGCTGTAAACTCTCATCACAGTGCTTTCAGACGATTGTATGCAGAGAAAGGAATGTTATTCATTGTGGCATGCATACTGCTCGGGCAATGGATGATAGTAACCTTTGGAGGGGAGATGTTCCGCTGCGTACCAATGTCTTGGAAAGAATGGGCGGTTATTATACTTGCAACTTCTCCAGTATTATGGATAGGGGAAATATACCGTTTCGTAAAATATAAGAATACACCTGTTTTTGAAAACTTTAAATCTTGAGGTTATGGAAGACTTTTTCTGTGCTACAATAGGAAACTATGATGGCGTTCACAGAGGACATCAAAAGGTGTTAGAGAAGGTAAGACTGCTGGCAAAAGATAGAGGGCAGAAGACAATGGTAGTGACCTTCGATAAACATCCTATGGAGGTTATATGCCCTGAGCGAGCACCACATCCTATTCTCTCTCTTGATGAAAGGGTAAGGAAATTGAAGGAGAATAAAATAGACAATGTAACTATTCTCTCCTTCAACAGAGAATTCATGCAACAGACGGCTTATGACTTCATGAAGAATGTTCTCTACAAAAAACTCGGGGTTAGAACATTAGTAATTGGCTACGACAACCGTTTTGGGAAACGTAATCCGGAGGAAAACGCAGAGTCGTACATCAACTACGGAAAGCAGATTGGTATAGAGGTCGTTATTGGTCCGAAACCAGAAGAATGCGGTCTTTACAATGGAAAGCCCATCTGTTCTTCTCTCATCAGGCAGATGATTCGCGAGGGGAATAATGAGGAAGCTAAACTCCTGCTTTAAGGTAATAACTGGTGTAACAATAATAACTCATACGAAATCTTTTTATAACAGAAATTAATTCATAAAGAAATGAGAAAAGTAGCATTATATTTCCTTGTTTCAGCCATCATACAAGTGTGTTGCTCATTATTCATTGGAACAATTTGGAGTCTTATGACTGACAGTTTCGATATGTCTGGAGAAAAACTCATAACAATCTCTGCCATTTCAAGCATCATAACAATCATTGTCTTCGTGGCTGCAAAATGGACACCAGTGAAAAGAATACTTCAAGGAAAGAAACTAAGGGAAAGTGCTTGTTGGTCGGCTATACTCGCGGTAAGCATAATAATTCCGTCTATGCTATTAGAAGCTCTTATTCCTGAGGCATGGAAAAAAGATATTCTCGAAGATGTGTTCAAAATGATTTTGCAAAGTCCATGGGGCTATTTGCAGATAGGAATCCTCGCTCCTATAGCAGAAGAAATAGTCTTCAGAGGGGCAATACAGAGAACTGCTGCAAACTATTTCGAGGAGAAAGGGGTGAAGAACTTCAAATGGAAGGCAATTCTACTTTCTGCAGTTCTATTTGCCATTATTCACGGTAATCCTGCGCAAATTCCTCATGCCCTTCTCATGGGAGTACTATTAGGATGGATGTATAGCCGTTCAGGAAGTATTATTCCATGTGTCATCGTTCATTGGGTAAACAACAGTATTGGCTTTGCACAATACTTCCTTTTCCCTGAAAGTTACGACATGACAGCAATAGAGCTATTTGCTTCAGAAACAGTATGGAGAATTATGGCATGGACTCTACTCTCACTCTATTTCTTCTATCGGGCTATTGCTTCCTTAAACAAGGTATGGAAGAAAGAGGAGACTAACAACCTGCCATAACCCCATTTAGGGAAAATCTTTCAGAAAAATATTCACCACAAAAGAATAACTGTATGTTTCGTTTCAAGAGATTAATTTCCTCACTGTCGTTCAGAATAAACATCACACTGTTTATTGTGTTAGGACTTCTCACCTGGAGCCTTGTAAAAGGTGTCACATTCGTGATAAAAAGGGTGAACAACGGATATAACTGTGTGATGACAAGCAAACGAGTGTCACAGAGCATAGAAAGCCAAGTAGAAAAAATGGAGAATGCCATAAAAGCAGGTGCTTTCGCAACACAAAGCAAGAAACTTACGGTGGCGAACAGTCATGCATTCTGCGATAGCATACGCTCATTGGTGAATGCTGATACTGTGTATATTATGAACGAGAAGGTGGGGAATGTTATGCTCGGAAAAAAAGCACAGGAGTTGTGGACAACTAACAACACCGTCTGGACAGACTCTTATTTCGATGAGAGAAACAACCCTTTGATAACACTCATGACTCCTCTTGCCAATAAACGAGGCGAGACATATGCCATTCTGTGTGCAGACATCTCACTGAAATGGCTGGAGAATATTGTCAACAACGAGAAGATCACAGATCGTACGTCTATCTCCATAGCATCAAAAAACGGTTCTTATATTTATGCCTCCGACAGCACAAAGACAACACATAAGGTTGATTCTACAAACTATAGGGAAATGGGGCAGCTGAACCTCATAAACGCTAACCTCGGCTTTGACATCACAGACACCGGCTCTATCTCAAAGACAAAATTAGCAAAGGTGGGGTGGACAATAGAGGTGGAAATGCCAGTAGACGCATACGATTTGGTAACTATTTCTGTCATGGTGATGATATATTGCATGATGACTGTACTCTTCATTCTTATGGCATTGTGTATCATCATTACACTAAAATGGTATCTGAACCCTCTACGCACCATTGCTGACGCTACAGAGGAAATCTCAAGAGGAAACTTCGACTTCAGTCTGCCAAAGATAAAACAGCGCACAGATATAAAACAGCTTCGAGATAGCTTTGTGCAGATGCAATCTGCTTTGAAACAATATATTCAAGACTTGAAATACACCACTGAGCAAAAGGTGAGCATGGAGAGAGATATCTCCATCGCTGCTCAAATACAGCAGGGTATGCTTGCTGCTGATATTGAAGCAAGGGAAGATATTGATATTCACGGCATACTGCGCCCAGCAAAGACGGTGGGAGGAGACATCTACGACTATTTTATCAGAAAAGTGAAGAACGAAGACGGAGTATGGGAAGAGAATCTCTTCTTCTGCATTGGAGACGTGTCGGGAAAGGGTGTTCCAGCTGCTCTACTCATGACCGTCACGGGGCATCTCTTCAGGAATATCAGTCGCCGCATCACAAACGTTTCAAAGATATGTAGCTCCATAAACATTGACCTTGCTGAGGGCAACAACGAGAATATGTTCTGTACCGCATTCGTGGGTGTTCTCAACCTCTCTACCGGTATTCTCAACTACTGCAATGCTGGGCACAATGCTCCTATATTAGTGAGAAATGGGAAGGCGTCAATGTTAGAGTCGTCAATAAATCTTCCTTTCGGCATTGAACCTTCAATGGAATATAGCATTCAATCGCTACAACTTCAGAAGAACGACATCCTCTTCCTATATACCGACGGTGTGACAGAAGCCGAGAACACAGAGAAGAAACTGTTTGGAAATGAGGCTACACTAAAGGCTGTGGAAAGCGCAGGAAATAGCAGCAACATGAAGACGCTCATTGCAAACGTTACTGCTTCTGTATACGACTTTGCCAACGGTGCTGAACAGAGTGACGATATGACAATTCTTTCCATCAGAATAAAGAGGGATTACGAAAACAGCGAAGGACTGGTGAAAGCATAAAACGTTCAAACCTTCCGGCTAAAAATAAACAACAAAAGAAAATGATTATAGAAATACAGAACACTCTTGTTTCAATGGATATCATCACAGAGGAATTCTGCTGCGACCTAAATGCCTGCAAAGGGAAATGCTGCATAATAGGCGATGCTGGAGCTCCACTAAAACTTGATGAGGTATTGGAACTTGAAAACGTGCTTGACGAAACATGGGAGTCGCTCTCGGCTTCTGCACAAGCAACAATAGACAAGCAAGGAGTGGCATATACAGACGAAGAGGGTGACCTCGTAACAAGCATTGTGAACGGGAAAGACTGCGTTTTTACTTACTACGACGACATAACACTCACAGAAACAGACAATAATGGCGAGAAAAAGACCACCACAGTCTGCAACTGCTGCCTCTGCGCCACTGAGAAGGCATTCCGAGAAGGCCGCACAACGTGGTGCAAACCTGTCTCTTGTGCCCTCTACCCTATCCGCGTGAAGACCCTAAAAAACGGCATGGAGGCTCTCAGCTATCATCAGTGGGATATATGTGCCGATGCAAGAAAGAAAGGCAGAGAGCTCCATCTTCCGGTTTATAAGTTCCTTCGTGAACCACTTATCAGGCGCTTTGGAGAGGATTGGTATGACGAACTTTGTCTTGTGGCAGAGGAAATTCAGAAGAACGGGCTGATTTCTGAAGAGCAAGCATAACTAATAGCATGTTCGCAGTCAATATCTCTTTTCATTAGTATCCAGGCAAATTAGTAGAAAAAAGACATTAACAATTAATAAAATGTACCTAAGAATGAAAAAAGTAATTGTATTATTTCAGTTGCTGTCACTATTCTGTTTTCTACCATTAAGTGCGCAGACAATAGAACCATTCCTTCAGAACTTGGTGCAGGAGAACAGAAAAACTGTGGCTTTTGCAAAGGGCAAGAAACTGCCTGTTACACAACCAGGAATAGTGAACGGTGTTGACACCGCACTTATCATGAAGAGAACAAACGTAAGCTTCTACAGCGATGGTAGCATAAGGCGTTTAGGAGTAATAGGAACTTTAGCAGAAGGTAATAACTGTCCAGAAGAGGAACTAAAGGCTCTTGGAATAGAAATATTCTGCAAAATTGGCAATCTCGTTTTCATAAATGTTCCTATCGAGGCTTTTGACACACTCTGCACAATGAAGGAGTTCGCATCATTTGGTGCTGACAAAGTTCTACGCTTAGACAACAATGTGGCACGAACCACAAATGGAGTTTCTTTCGTAACAGGTGAAACTCTCCTTCCTGCACTTGAAGGGAGCAAGTACGATGGCACAGGAGTTATTGTTGGTGTCATAGACGACGGTATTGATTTCAACCATATTGCTTTTAAAGATTCAAACGGCAAAACTAGAATAAAGGCTGCTATGACTGTTTCAAAAAACAGTGAGGGAACATTTGAAGTAACCACATACAACACAGAAGAAGATATAAACACCCTCACAACAGGAACCACTTACGACTCACACGGCACTCACACAGCAGCAACAGCAGCAGGAAGCTGTATTGCAGAGAGTAAGTTGCAGGGAATGACTCCTGGTGCTGACCTTGTTTTGTTCGATATCTCGGGCTATTTCAATAAAAGTGTTCTTGCATATGCCGCAAATAAAATCTTCGAATATGCTAAAACTATAAACAAACCCGTTGTTATTAACTTCAGCATTGGCTCAACAGCAGGATTCTACGATGGCACAGACATCGTTGCTCAGGCTTTCAATACTCTCACATCAGAACAGCCAGGAAGAATAGTGTGTGTATCAGCAGGAAATTCTGCTGATAAAAAATCAAGTATAGATGCTACTGTCAATAACGGTGAGATACTGAAAACTGTATTCGATACTAAATCTTCTAACGAGCAATACACGTCATACGATCATGGATTGTTCATACAAGCAAATTCCAACGCAAATTTCTCTGCACGCCTTATGGCAGTAGACATCACTACAGGACAGGAATATTCTCTTGCAGAGAAACCGCTATACAACTCTTCTAACGCTATTACAAACGTTGAATGTAATGTTCAACCTCATGGGGACGGTTCTATATATTTCTTCCAAGCAACTTCTGGCTTTTTGAAGTTCAATGATAAAAACATTCGTCTTGGCATAGAATTAAAAGCAACTACTAACAACCAACGTTTTACTATCAACGATGGATATTCTAACAGTAATTATGCTTTTATTGGAGAAAAGGGAAACAGTGTGTTGACAGGCTACAAAGACGGAGATGGGGAAATGTCAATAAATCCTATTGCATGTACTGATGGCGTTATCTCTGTAGGAGCATATAGAGACAGGGACACCTGGCAGAGCATTGATAATTATAACTATTATTCACCAACTATCAACCAATATCCGCAGAATAGCGTTGTTCCTTTCTCAAGCTATGGTGTTGATTACTTAGGGAAAATGCGCCCAGATGTGGTTGCACCGGGAGCATATATCATTTCTGCCTTTAATGCCTATGATCAGAATTATTTCTCTGGAGAAGGTATAAACAATAAAGAGCCTATAGAAGGGAAAAAATCTAATATCTCACACGTACTAAAGGGTAAAGGCATTGGAGACGGCACGAGACCGTATTTCTACGGTGCTATGTCAGGAACATCAATGTCAGCACCAATGGTGACAGGAATTGTGGCACTTTGGCTACAAGCAAATCCTAACCTCACGGTTGCAAATGTAAGAGAAATTATACAGAAAACCTCTGCAAGAGATATCTACACTCGCTTTGCAAGCAACATTCCTTCTGGAAATATTGTTCAGGCGGGAACAGGAAAAATAGACGCACTCAGAGGTATTGAATATATCCTGAACACATACGGAGGAAAAAGTATTCCTACGGATGTTGATATCTCCATGACCAACAATCTTGCTACATTCTCAAGCACAGAGATGCTCGACTTCCGCGACCCGGAGATGCAGCCAAAGGCATATATTGCAGAGCAGTTGAATAGTAGTACACTGACCTTCAAAAGAGTGTTTGACAGAGTACCAGCAAACACCGGACTTCTCATAAACGCCCCAGCAGGAAACTATAAGATTCCTATTGCAACTAATGCGTCAGAAATCACCAACAACTATCTCTATGGCACTGCAGAGAGTCCTGTAACAATCATAAATAAGGGTGAGTGCTATGTCCTTTCAAGCAAAGAAGGTAAAGTGGGATTCTACCAGAATGCAGCAGGACTCACCATTCCTGCTGGAAAGGCATATCTGAAGCTACCAGAAGATGCAATGGCAGCATCTCATGTAGTAGGAATCAGTTTATCAGATGAAATCAGCATCCCAGACAATTCATCAGATGCAGGCATTGCTATTGACGATATTATTATTGGTAATCTTGTGATTGACTATGGCAATACTACTGGCATTGAGGAAATAAACTCTGAAAACCAGCCTGCCGCTGTCTATGACTTGAGCGGTCGTCGCGCAAAGAGAATTGGTAAGGGACTTTACATTATGAATGGGAAAAAAGTGGTAATGTAACCATCTGAAGTATTAACCTAAAAAATCAAGAATGATGAGAAAGAAAACATATCTCGCTCCAGAAATGAATATATGGAACATAAAACAGTGTGTTATTCTGTCTGGAAGCAATATCAACATTGTCTCTGACGATGGCAATTCTATCATTGACGATATAGGAATTGATGATGGAGGTGCAATAGTGATTGATGACCCAGAGAAAATCTGGTAAGCAATTGAGTAGGAGATAAACTCTAATCATAACGTGAGTTCGATGAGTTATATTTCATTGAACTCACGTTATTTTATAAAAAGACAGAGGTTAGTTTTTTGTTACGATTCCATTAACTAAAAAGACAGAGGTTAGTTTTTTGTTACGATTCCATTAACTAAAAAGACAGAGGTTAGTTTTTTGTTACGATTCTATTAACTATCACCAGGCAATAGGTGTTAATCCTTGCTCCTGAAGCCAGAAATTACAACGAGAGAATTGGTGATTACCAAACCAACCACCTCTATTGGCAGATAAAGGAGATGGGTGTACAGATTCAAGGACAAGATGTCGAGTGCGGTCAATTAACTTCGCCTTACTGCGTGCATAGCCTCCCCAGAGTAAGAAAACGACATGCGGGCAATGTTGTGAAATGGCTGAGATAACAGCATCTGTGAATGTCTCCCACCCTTGCTTCTGATGAGAACCAGCAAGATGCTCTCGCACGGTTAGTGTGGCATTAAGCAGGAACACTCCTTGTTCTGCCCATCGCCTTAAGGAGCCATCGTACATGCTCTTTCCATTCTCTCCCTTCAGAATCGGCGGAATAGTGCCTATATCGTCTTTTATCTCCTTAAAGATATTCACAAGTGATGGTGGCAATGGAATTCCTGTCTTTACAGAAAAGCAAAGCCCTTCTGCCTGTCCCGGACCGTGGTAAGGGTCTTGTCCGAGAATCACCACCTTCACATTCTCTGGCGAACAAAGGTCAAAGGCATTGAAAATCTCTGGTCCTGGTGGATAGCAGACACCTTTCGAGTATTCCGCCTTAACAAATTGAGTGAGTCTGACAAAGTACTCCTTGTCAAACTCACTCTTTAATATTTTTTCCCAAGAAGGGTTAATTTTCACGTTCATGCTTAGTCAACAATAAGGTTCTCACCGGTCATGTCAGCAGGTTGCTCAAGTCCGAGGATATGTAGGATAGAAGGTGCCACATCAGCGAGACGACCGTCCTTGACAGTAGCCGAATTATTGTCTGTTACATATATGAAAGGAACAGGGTTGAGGGAATGCGCTGTGTTTGGTGTTCCATCTGCATTGATAGCATTGTCAGCATTTCCGTGGTCGGCAATAATTATAGCCTCATAGCCTGCAGCTTTTGCAGTTTCAATGACATCTTTCACACAGTTGTCGACAGCATGTACAGCCTTAGCAATGGCGTTGTAGACGCCTGTATGTCCCACCATATCTCCGTTAGCAAAGTTAACAACAATAAAGTCATACATCTCTGTCTTGATGGCAGCACAGAGCTTGTCTTTTACCTCGTAGGCAGACATTTCTGGCTTGAGGTCGTAGGTAGCAACCTTTGGAGAAGCAACGAGAATGCGGTCTTCACCTTCGTAAGGAGTCTCCCGACCACCATTGAAGAAGAATGTCACGTGTGCATACTTTTCTGTCTCTGCAGTGTGTAGCTGCTTTTTGCCCTGCTGTGAGAGATATTCTCCAAGTGTATTTGTTACGTTTTCTTTTGGGAAGAGTATGTTTACTCCAGTGAAGGAAGCGTCATAAGGAGTCATACAGTAATACTTCAAGCCAGCAACCGTGTTCATTCCGTTCTCTGGCATATCCTGCTGTGTGAGTACCTGTGTAAGTTCTTTAGCACGGTCGTTGCGGAAGTTGATGAAGATAACGACATCTCCTTCTTCTATCTTTCCGTTTACAGTTGCGTTAGTGATTGGCTTTATGAACTCGTCAGTAACTCCCTCATCGTAGCTTTCTTGCATAGCCTGAACCATATTGGTTGCTTTCTTTCCTTCTGCCTTTACAATAAGGTCGTAAGCTTCCTTTACTCGCTCCCAGCGTTTGTCGCGGTCCATAGCATAGAAACGTCCTACGATAGATGCGATATTAGCATTGTTTTCTTTGCAAACAGCAGAGAGTTGCTCAATAAAGCCTTTTCCTGACTTAGGGTCGGTGTCTCTTCCGTCCATGAAACAGTGAATGAAAGTCTGATCTTTCAGTCCGAACTCTTTTCCAACCTCAATAAGTTTGAAGAGATGGTCTAGTGAAGAGTGCACGCCACCATCTGACGTAAGTCCCATGAGATGGAGCTTCTTATTGTTCTCCTTAGCATATGTGTATGCCTCTACCACCTGTGGGTTCTTAGAGATAGAGCCGTCTTTACATGCACGGTTAATCTTCACAAGGTCCTGATATACAATACGTCCAGCACCGATATTAAGATGTCCTACCTCTGAGTTGCCCATCTGTCCGTCAGGGAGTCCAACGTCCTCTCCACTTGCCTGAAGTTGTGAGTGTGCAGAAACTGCAGTGAGATAGTCAAGGTATGGTGTTGGAGTGTTGAAGATTACGTCACCATTTCCATGCTTTCCGATTCCCCATCCATCGAGAATCATCAATAATGCTTTCTTTGCCATAAATCTAATTCGTTTTTTGGAGGAAAGCTCCCCCTTGTAAATACCTATAATAATATTGTTTTTCTTCGAAAAAAATCTTTTTGTGTAGAAGTTTTCGTAAACCGTTTCATGTAATACGAGGTAGGCAAAGATGCCTACCTCGTGGTATATATGTTATGCGTCAATATTTGCGTATGTCGCATTCTCTTCGATGAACTGTCTGCGAGGCTCCACATCATCTCCCATGAGCATAGAGAAAATCTCATCAGCACGAGCAGCATTCTGAATAGTAACCTGCTTAAGCAGGCGTGTCTCTGGGTTCATTGTAGTGTCCCAAAGCTGCTCTGGGTTCATCTCGCCAAGACCTTTGTAACGCTGAGTGTGAAGGCGTGAGTCTTCTGTATTTCCGTTACAATATGTGTCTACGAAGCGCTGGCGGTCTTCCTCTGTATAGCAGTATTCCTTCACATTATTGTATGTACACTGATACAGAGGAGGAGTAGCGATGTAGAGGTGTCCTTCCTGTATCACCTTTGGCATGAATCGGAAGAAGAGTGTCATGATCAGAGTATCAATATGAGAGCCATCGACATCAGCATCGGTCATGATGATAATCTTGTCGTAGCGTAGCTTTTCAATATTTGCTTCTTTAGAGTCTTCTCCGTCAATGCCAAAGCGCACACCAATAGCCTGAAGAATGATATTTACAGACTCTGACTCAAAGACCTTGTGCCACTGCACCTTCTCTACGTTTAGAATCTTTCCGCGTAGAGGAAGAATGGCCTGAGTGACACGGTCACGACCTTGCTTTGCAGAACCGCCAGCAGAGTCACCCTCGACAAGGAAGATCTCTGTCTTCTTTGGGTCACGGCTTGAGCAGTCGGCAAGTTTTCCTGGTAGTCCGCCACCTGTCATAGGGTTCTTTCGCTGTACGCTTTCACGTGCCTTGCGAGCGGCAATACGTGCTGTAGCAGCAAGTATAACCTTCTTACAGATGCTCTTTGCTTCGTTTGGATGCTCTTCCAGATAGTTGTTAAGAGCCTCTCCAACAGCCTGTTGAACGGCACCCGCCACTTCTGTATTGCCAAGTTTTGTTTTTGTCTGACCTTCAAACTGAGGTTCTGCAACTTTTACTGAGATAACAGCTGTGATACCCTCACGGAAGTCCTCTCCAGAGATTTCTATCTTTGCCTTCTCAATCTCCTTCTGCAGTGAAGGTTCGTTCTCTGCGTAGGTCTTTAGTGTACGTGTGAGTGCTGTACGGAATCCCTGAAGGTGTGTTCCACCTTCTATAGTGTTGATATTGTTTACGTATGAGTGTATATTCTCAGAATAGTCGGTGTTGTACATGATAGCCACCTCGATAGGCACTGAGTTTTTCTCAGTCTTGAGATAGATAACATCATTGAACAAATGAGTGCGATGGCGGTCTACGTATCTCACAAATTCCTTCAATCCGTCTTGAGCATGGAACACTTCTTCCTTTGGCTGCCACCCCTCTTCAATATTTCCTGACGCGTCATAAACAGGTCGCATATCTTTCAATGTGATCTTTATGCCGGCATTAAGGAATGCGAGTTCTCGCATACGAGTAGCGACAATATCGTAACGGTATGTGGTGGTGGTGAAAATTTCGCCATCTGGCCAGAACTGCTGGCGTGTTCCTCTCTTGTCAGTCTCTCCCACTACCTTTACTGGGTACAACGGCTTTCCTTTCTCGTATTCCTGCTGGTATATCTTGCCGTCACGATATACCTGTGAGAGCATATGTGTAGACAATGCGTTAACACACGATACGCCCACACCGTGCAAACCGCCAGAAACCTTGTAAGAACCTTTATCGAACTTTCCGCCAGCATGAAGCACAGTCATTACAACCTCCAAGGCAGACTTGTGTAGCTTTGGATGGTCGTCAACAGGTATACCACGTCCGTTATCTTCAACTGTGATGGAATTGTCTTCGTTAATGGTTACATATATGTCTGTACAATATCCTGCCATCGCCTCATCGATAGAGTTGTCTACGGTCTCGTTAACAAGGTGATGCAGTCCCTTTTCGGAAATGTCGCCGATATACATTGCAGGGCGCTTTCTCACCGCCTCAAGTCCTTCAAGAACCTGAATACTGCTACCGGTATAATTTCCTTCGTTTTTTTCTATTTCTTCCATTATTTTTTTAACTATATAATTCGACTGCAAAGTTACAAAAAAAAATCGATATGAGAAAATTCTTTTTATTATAAATAATAAAAGAAATAGAAAAATATGTCAAAAATAACTAATCTTAATTTATCCATATCCCTCAAATGCCGTTCCTCGACTCTTCATCATTGTGTCTTTACGCTGATTGTGAGACAATCTGCGAGTTCGTAATCAATGAAAGGAGGCGAAAAAGCAAGGTTATTTGGTTTACGCATATCTGACATATATCTAACGCATATCAATGTCATATCTAACGCATATCTAACGCATATCTAACATATGACTTAGATATGACTTACATATGACCTACATATGACTTACATATGACTTACATATGACTTACTGCCTTGCAAATTCTTACCCGAAAAACATATAGCAAATAACTATTGCTGAAATGATTCCAGCCAAGTCAGCAGCCAATCCGCAAGTAACGGCGTGACGGGTATGACGGATGCCCACAGAGCCAAAATAGACAGCAAGCACATAGAATGTGGTATCTGTAGAACCCTGAAACACACTTGCTAATCTGCCCACGAAAGAGTCAGCACCATATTGCGTCATAGCATCAACCATCATTCCGCGAGCGCCACTGCCAGAGAGCGGTTTCATAAGAGCAGTAGGAAGTGCACCTACGAAGTCGGCATCAAGCCCACATTGCTCCACGCCCCATGCCACGCCATGTATCAGCCAGTCCATAGCTCCAGAAGCTCTAAAGACTCCTATTGCCACGAGAATTGCTATCAGGTAGGGAATAATTGTAATAGCCGTCTGAAAACCCTCCTTCGCTCCTTCTATGAAAGCGTCATAGACATTCACTTTCTTCCTTACTCCAGCAAAGAAAAACATCACGATAATAGTAAGCAAAAGAACATTTGCAACAGTCTTAGAAACTATGTCCATAGTCTCCTGACTCATCACAGAGAACGACCATATCACTCCTGCCACCGCCAACACCATGGTGCCGAGCATAAGAAGGAGGGTGCGGTTCAGAAGGTTTATCTTCTGATAGACAGAGGTCACAATAATTCCTGCCAAGGTAGAGAAAAAGGTGGCAAGGAGTATAGGTACAAAGATATCTGTTGGGTTGGCGGCTCCAAGCTGTGCCCTATAAACCATAATAGAGACTGGGATAAGGGTTAGTCCTGAGGTATTCAACACAAGGAACATTATCATTGCATCTGTTGCGCGCTCCTTCTCTGGGTTCAGGGTCTGCAGTTCCTTCATGGCTTTTAGTCCCATAGGTGTTGCTGCATTGTCAAGTCCGAGCATATTTGCAGCAATGTTCATGAAGATAGTGCCCGTGACTGGATGACCGTTAGGAATAGAAGGGAACAATCGTGAGAACACCGGACTCAAGACTTTTGCGAGAACATTCACCACTCCACCCTTCTCTCCTACCTTCATTATACCGAGCCAAAGAGACAACACACCTGTGAGTCCGAGAGAAATCTCAAAGCCAGTTTTTGCTGAAGAGAAGGTAGAATCAATGATTTCAGGAAACACGTCAACATCTCCTAACACCACCAGTTTCACTACGGCAATAACAAATGCTATAAAGAAAAACGCAATAAAAATGTAATTTAAAACCATGATTCTAAGTAATTATGAAATTCTATTTGAATGATGAATGTGTGTGATGGTGATGAATTTATTTGTCAAACCTTATCTCCACCTCTGTGTAACCAATCTGCTTAAGTCGCTCAGAAACCTCCTTTTCTGCACGATGTCGGCACTCGCTGATGGTAACAGGAGAAAGCCCCTCTGCTAACATTCGCTTCCTCGCTCTCTCTGCCATTGCCTTTCTAACATCTGGTCGTGCTTCAAAATCGTCATTGTCTGAGCGAAGAATCTCTGTCTTTGTCTCATCAATAAAATTACTGTCAAGAACACAGACATCTGGCAGAACAAGCGAGATAGTGTCTCCAGAAACCCTATACCTCAATGCTGGCATCGACTGAAGGTTTATTCCCACAGACAAGCAGCCTTCATATTTCTTTGAGACTGTTCGCTTCACAAGTCCCATCCATCGCATTTCAACAGTATCCACAACCGTCTTTACTGGCACAGAAGCCAATTCCCACTGCTTTATGGAGTGTATAGAGTCAAGAACGGCAGGTGTCATGACAATCCTTTTCTCCACCTTCGTGTCTACTCCGGAGCTTTCAACAACGGTTTTCAAGGCAGAGATTACGAGCAATATTGCAACAGCCAGCAATATTCCACCAGCAATATACCATCTTATCTTTTTCCACATAATCATGCACGTCTGAATAAGGCAAAAAGTTTTTTCTTTACACTGGGGAGGTCATGATATAACACATGCCCAACAAACATCAGCACAACGCCTGTATTCACCACCAAGGCAAGTATGTCTGACAGATTCTCATTGCTCCAAGAGATGACTACATAGAACAGTGCGGTCATAGCAACATACATGGCGATGTTCAGCAACGGGTAGTTTATAGGGTTCTTCCTCTGACCAACAACATACGATAACACCATGGCTGTTCCATAGCCAGCCACACCACCCCAAGCACAAGCCATATATCCGAGCTTCGGAATAAACAACACGTTCACGGCTATTAGCGCAACGCATCCTGCTATCGAGAACCAAGCGCCCCAGATGGTCTTGTCTATGAGCTTATACCAGAACGAGAGGTTGAAATAAACGCCCATCATAATCTCTGCCGCCATGACAATAGGGACGGCAGCAAGACCCTCACGGTATTCTGGTCCGATGACGTGCTTCAGGATATTCATATACGCCATTATGCAGATAAATGCTAATAGCGTGAAGATTATGAAGTACTTCATTCCTGCTGCATAATACTCCTTTGAATCTTTATCCTTACTGCTTGCAAAGACTATCGGCTCATAAGCAAATCGGAAGGCTTGCGTAATCATAGCCATTATCATTGCTATCTTCACACAAGCTCCATAGATGCCTAATTGCGCTTTAGCGTCACTGCCTTCATAGACTAAAGGGAAAAGAATTTTATCTGCCGTCTGGTTCAGGATTCCGGCTACTCCAAGAATTAGCAGAGGCCAAGAATAGGAGAGCATCCTTTTCAGAAGAGAAAAATCCAACTGCCACCTAATCTTCAGCATATCAGGAATGAAGAAGAACGTTATCATGCCTGTACACAAGAGGTTTATGGCAAAGACATAGAACACTTCTGTTTTCTGCAAGAACACAAAGAACACAACGTTCAGCAAGATATTCAACGCAATGAACAGCATCTTTAATGATGCAAAACGCACTGGACGCTTCTTGAATCTTAGGTAACAGAACGGCAATGCCTGAAGGGCATCAAGAACTGTCACAATAGCCATTATCATCAGAAACTCCGGATGTGCCTCATATCCTAAGAATGCGCTTATTGGCGAGAGGAACACAGTGATCAGAGCGAGAAACACCGCCGACAAGCTTCCTACAACAGCAAAGCCAGTGGAAAAGACCGTATCTGGCTTCTCACCATCTCTATTAGCAAATCGAAAGAGGGTTGTTTCCATTCCAAAGGTGAGTATCACCAACGCTAATGCTGTATAGGCATACATGTTCACGCTGACTCCGTAATCGCCAGAGTCTTTTGGCATGCAGTAGGTATACAACGGTACAAGGAGATAATTCAGAAACCTTCCTACTATACTGCTTAAGCCATAGATGGCTGTGTCTTTTGCTAAGATACCGAGTTTTGACATTCTTTCCTTCTTTTTCTTCAAAATTGATTAGTAGGTATGAAAATCTATTCCTTATGTTTCTTTAAGTGAGACCGTCTTTTTAACCTACAGTTCCTTCAAGTGAGACGCTGAGAAGCTTCTGAGCCTCTACGGCAAACTCCATTGGGAGCTTGTTGAGCACGTCCTTGGCATATCCGTTGACAATAAGTCCTACCGCCTGCTCCATAGGAATGCCTCGTTGCTGGCAATAAAAAAGCTGATCTTCGCTGATTTTTGAGGTGGTTGCCTCATGCTCAAAGATGGCAGTTTCATTTCGGGCATCCATATAAGGAAAGGTATGCGCTCCACAGGAAGAGCCCAGGAGAAGGGAATCGCAAGAGGAATAGTTGCGGGCATTATCCGCATTTGAGGTGGCACGAACAAGTCCGCGGTATGAATTCTGCGAGTGACCAGCAGAGATTCCTTTTGAGATGATTGTTGACTTGGTGTTCTTGCCCATGTGTATCATCTTTGTTCCGGTATCAGCCTCTTGATAGTTGTTTGTAACGGCAACGGAATAGAATTCTGCAACAGAATTGTCGCCACGGAGTATGCAGGATGGATATTTCCACGTAATGGCGGAGCCTGTCTCTACCTGCGTCCATGAAAGCTTTGCACCTTCTCCACGAAGGTCTCCTCGCTTTGTTACAAGGTTCAAGACACCACCCTTGCCATTCTCATCGCCAGGATACCAGTTCTGCACCGTTGAGTACTTCACCTCTGCTCTGTCGTTCACAATAATCTCAACAATGGCGGCATGCAACTGGTTCTCGTCGCGCATAGGTGCTGTACAGCCTTCAAGGTAAGAGACATACGCATCATCGTCGGCTACAATGAGAGTGCGCTCAAACTGACCCGTATTGGCGGCATTAATGCGGAAATAGCTGGACAACTCCATTGGGCAACGCACTCCTTTGGGTATATACACAAATGAACCGTCACTGAACACTGCTGAGTTCAAAGCGGCATAGAAATTGTCTCGATAAGGAACAACAGTGCCAAGGTATTTCCTCACAAGGTCTGGATGCTCCTGAACGGCTTCTCCCATAGACATAAAGATTATTCCTTTCTCCTTCAGCTTCTCCTTGAAGGTGGTCTTTACAGAGACTGAGTCCATAATGGCATCTACTGCAACACCACTCAAGGCAAGGCGTTCCTCAAGTGGAATGCCAAGCTTATCGAAAGTCTTCAGAAGTTCGGGGTCGACATCATCCAAAGACTTTGGGGAGTCCTTCTTCTTAGCCAATGGATCGGCATAATACGAAATAGACTGATAGTCCACCTCGGGAACATGAAGATGACCCCAAGTGGGCTGCTTCATCGTCTGCCAATGGCGGAATGCCTTCAGACGGAACTCGAGCAACCATTCTGGCTCTCCTTTCTTCTCTGAAATAAGGCGCACGATATCTTCGTTCAGACCTTTCTGAATTATCTCTGTCTGTATGTCGGTTGTAAAGCCGTGCTCGTATTTCTGCTCTGCAACCTGACGCACGTATTGGTTCTTTTCTGACATAGTTCTCTTACCTGCGGCATTCCCATTTCGTTCCTTTTGCAGGGAAATGCCTTGTGATTATTTTTAATGCTTATATGCTGAGTGTGCAAAATTACTGTTTTTTCTTGAATTGACAAAGAAAACGGCAATTTTTCCACACCTTTTAATAAATAGTGACGAAAAAAACCGATTTCTCTTTGTTGAATGAAGAATTATTATTACTTTTGCAACAAATTCACTAAACTATCTAATTGTAAACAAATGAACACAAAACAAAAACGTTTCTTTCTCCAAGAAGAAGAAATTCCGACACAATGGTACAATATCCAGGCTGATATGCCCACAAAGCCTCTACCGCCACTGAACCCTCAGACAAAAGAGCCAATGACTGCAGAAGACCTTTTCCCGGTATTCGCAAAAGAATGCAGCCGTCAGGAGTTCAACACCACTGACGCATGGATAGAAATCCCAGAAGAGGTAAGAGAGAAATACAAGAACTATCGCTCCACGCCACTCGTGCGTGCATACGACCTCGAAAAGGCTATCGGCACAAAATGCCATATCTATTTCAAGAACGAATCTGTTTCGCCTATCGGCTCTCACAAGATAAACTCTGCTCTTGCTCAAGCCTACTACTGCCGAGAGGAGGGCGTTACAAACGTTACAACAGAAACGGGTGCTGGTCAATGGGGTGCAGCTCTTTCCTATGCAGCAAAGGTGTTTGGTTTGGAGGCAGCTGTTTATCAAGTAAAAATATCCTACGAGCAGAAGCCGTACAGACGGTCTATCATGCGAACATACGGTGCTCAGGTGACTCCCTCGCCTTCTATGTCTACACGTGCAGGAAAAGATGTGCTAACCGCCGATCCTTTCAATAACGGCTCCCTTGGAACGGCTATCTCTGAGGCAGTGGAACTGGCGGTATCTACTCCAAACTGTAAGTATGTCCTTGGCTCTGTACTAAACCATGTCGCTCTACATCAGACGGTTATTGGTCTTGAAGCGGAGAAGCAGATGGAGATGGCTGGTGAATATCCTGATGTGGTGATAGGATGCTTCGGAGGTGGCTCTAACTTCGGTGGCCTTGCATTCCCTTTCATGCGGCATACTCTCTGCGAGGGCAAGAAGACTCGCTACATTGCTGCTGAGCCAGCATCATGCCCAAAGCTGACAAGAGGAAAGTTCCAGTACGACTTCGGTGATCTCGCTGGTCTCACTCCTATGCTTCCAATGTACACCTTAGGTCATAACTTCATGCCGTCAAACATTCATGCTGGCGGACTACGTTATCACGGTGCGGGAATGATTATCTCGCAACTGATGAGAGACGGATACATGGAGGCGGTAGATATCCAGGAAACGGAGACTTTCCGCGCTGGTATGCTCTTTGCAAAGGCAGAGGGCATCATTCCAGCCCCTGAGTCTTGCCATGCCATAGCTGCCGCTATCAACGAGGCGAAAGCAGCAGATGAGCGGGGTGAGGAGAAGGTTATACTCTTCTGTCTTTCTGGTCACGGACTTATTGACATGACTGCCTACGACCAGTACCTCTCTGGCTCTCTACACGACTATGAGGTTCCTCAGGAGGAAATAGACCGAAACATTGCAGAACTCGAGGAAATTATAAAAGAATAAACATTCCTATCTGAATTTAGAATTGAATTTTGCGTATGTTTAGAAAAACAGTTCTTTTACTGCTTCTTTCTCTTTCATTGTCGGCTTCTGCTGACGAGTTCACACTTGGGGCTGACATCGGATGGTGTACGGAATATGAAAGCAAAGGCTATAAACTCTTCAATTACAACGGGGAAGAGCGAGAAGCTACAGCCCTAATGAAGGAGATGGGAATGAATGCAGTTCGTCTCCGCGTATGGGTTGACCCAAAGGCACATGGGAACTGGTGTAATGCTGCCGATGTGCTCACAAAAGCATTGCGTGCAAAGGCTCTTGGTATGGACGTGATGATTGACTTCCACTATAGCGACTGGTGGGCGGACCCTGCAAAGCAGAACATTCCAGCTGCATGGGAGAAAATGTCGTTTAAGAAGATGTGTAAGGCATTGGCGGCTCACACCATTGAGGTTCTCTCGCTTTTGAAAGAGAATGGCATTAATGTCAAATGGGTGCAGGTGGGCAATGAAACAAGAAATGGCATGCTTTGGTCGGTGGAAATGGATCCTATCACTGGTTGGGAGAAAAAAGACGAGAAAGGAAACACCATCCTCACTCACTCCATGGGACATATAGACCATCACCCGAAACAGTATGCGGGATTTATTACTGCTGGCTATGACGCCGTGAAGAGTGTCTACCCAAATGCTATTGTTATTGTGCATCTTGACAACGGGTTTGACAATGCTATGTTCAACTACAACCTCGACATCGTAAAAGAGAACGGTGGAAAATGGGACATGATAGGAATGTCTCTATACCCTTATTGGGCAATAGAGGCAGGAAGGGAACCGAACGCCAAAACCACCATCGTTGACTGCATGAAGAACATCCGCCTTGTTTCAAAGAAATACAATTGTGATGTGATGATTACAGAGACTGGCTTTGAGGTTGACGAGAAAAGACCGTATGTTATGCAGGAAGGGCGTGAATAGCTTGCAGAAATTATCACAAGGGCAAAGAACGAGACTGGGGGGCGCTGCAAGGGTGTTTTCTACTGGGAACCTACTTGTCACCCATCACAATATAAACTCGGAGCATTCACCGAAGATGGGCATCCAACAGAAATTCTTCGTGCTCTGAAGGATGTCAATCCAAACAATGCCAATATCCCTTACGACCGTAAAAGGCTTATCATCCACACTAACCTTGGAGATATCACTGTGGAACTCTATAACGAAACTCCAGGACATCGAGACAACTTCATACGTCTGGCAGAGACAAAAGTCTTGAACGGTTCTCTATTCCATAGGGTAATTGCTAATTTCATGATTCAGGGTGGAGACCCTACAACAGCATCTGCTCCTCCTACTTCGAAAGAGAAACCATCAGAACTCATTGGTGATGTTGACGCACTTACTCCAGAAGGTAAGAACACCATTCCTGCTGAAATACACTATCCACAGTTCTTCCATAAAAGGGGAGCACTAGCAGCAGCAAGAGCGCTTGACGAGGAAAACCCAAAATTCGACAGCTCTTCCTCACAGTTCTATATTGTCTGGGGACAATGGCCTTCTAAGGAGGGGCGTGCTCCTTACGTTCCTATGCTCGACTATTACAAGGATTTCCAGCAGCCAGGAACACCTTGGCTCGATGGTGGCTACACTGTCTTCGGGCAAGTTACTAATGGTCTTGACGTTGTGGAAAAGATTCAAGGAACAGAGACAGACTCTAACAACCGCCCCATCTCTGACATTAAAATACTCTCTATTGAAAAAGAATAAAGCCGGGAAACACCCCGGCTTTTTTCAACTTACTTTTCCTCTATAGTTTCCTCCTCACAGTTATCCATTTTCTTGCAAACTCACACTAATGGGCAGCAATACCGTTATTAACTCAGGCATCTAATACCAAGAGCTACTTATCTTCACCCCTTAGAATGGGAAGATTATCGGTGTAATAAACAAGTTTGCTGCAAGAATAATGAGGTTCATTATCAGTCCCACCCTTGCAAAGTCTGTAAATCGGTATCCGCCTGGTATATATACAAGCATATGTGTTGGAGAGCCGATAGGTGTTGCAAAGCTTGAACTCACGCTAATCATCAGCGCCACAGCGAAAGTAAGAGGATTTACTCCAAGGCTCTCTGCGGCACTTATAGCAATCGGGTAGAACATTGCTCCACATGCAGTGTTAGAAATAAACTCCGTCATAAACGTTCCCACGAAACATATAACCGCCAGCACAATATATGGATTTGTGCCACAGACATCCAGCATGCCAGCTGCTATCATCTCAGAAAGGCCAGTCTTTTGAATTGCCGTTCCAAGTGCCACACTGCACGCAAAGATAATCACGATATCCAGTTCTATAGACTTGTATGCCTGCTCTGTGGTGCAACAACGAAATGCTATCATCAGTCCAGCAGAAACAAGGGCTGCCTGAAAGAGTGGCATTATCTCAAAGGCAGAAAGCATCACCATCGTAATCATAAAAAGACTGGCAAGAACAGTCTTCTTACCTTGCTCCGGAGAAATCTCCATATCTGATATGGAGGGCTGAAGACCTCTTTTCTTCGCCAACTGAAGAACCTCTGAACGCTCACCACCGAAAACAATTGTATCATTTCCTAACAAGAAATCATCATTGGTGATATTTGTGCGCAACTCCCCATCAAAACTGATAATGCCAAGAATAGGAAGCTTCGTATCAAGGTCTCCAACCGTCTGACCAACAAGGTAACTCTTTGAAGGAACCTTCAACTCAACAGAAACGCCTTGAACATTCATCTTCTCTTCTGGTGATACACGCACGGGAAGAAGTTTCTGCATAGCAATCATTGAAAGCACTCCAACCATAAGGCAGAAGAGTCCAACGCCCAAGGTTGTGAAAATGCCAAGATGCTCATCAGGAAAACTCTCCATATACATTCCTGAAATAAGAAGGTTAGGAGGAGTGCCAATAAGTGTACATATTCCTCCCAAGCCAGAGGCATAACTCAAAGGAATAAGGAGTTTTGAAGGTGCTATTCCGAGCTTCTTACTCCAATCTTTCACAATTCCAATGAACAACGCAACAACGGTCGTATTACTGAGAAACGCACTCAGTCCTGCAACAGGAACCATCACCCTGAGAATTGCTCCTGTGAGGCTCTTCGGCATTCCCATAAGGTTCTTCACAATCCATTGCGTAACACCTGTGTATGTCATGCCGGCTATAATAATAAATAGCACAGCAACCACAAGAACACTCGTACTCGAAAAACCGGCATAAGCCTCCTGAGGCGTCAGCACACCAGTAAGTATCAATAATGCCGTCGTACCCGAAAAGGCTGCCCACGACTGTACCTTAGTGAAAATAAGTGTAAGAAACATACCCAAAATGAGTAGCAATGACACCCATGCTTCACCACTCATTCCAAGCATCATAAAACTGTCTAAATTCATTTTTTCTTTTTTATTTCTTGTTGAATATCAATACATGTTACAAAAGTAATACTTTTTCGCTTTTCCTACAAATTATTTCCTTATTTATTGCAAAATAGTATTGTCAAAAAGGCAAAAAACAAGAAATTTGCACCTTTAGTGATACTTTTTTAGCAAAACATGATTGTTTTTCTGTGATTTTTATTAATTTTGCAGACATAAGGAATTACTAATAAGCAATAAGAAATATATAACTAAAATCTCAAAAGCTGTTGATTGCTCTTGCATAAACAACTTATATATAAATAGGTGTGATAATTGCATGTAGTAAAACGGCAGAAAATCTATTACGACAAACTATGAACGATGTGATTTCCGAAATAACCCGACTTACTGAGAAGGACTGCTACCATCTCGTGGAACGGCATAAGAAACAACATACATATCCTCTCCATAAACATAAGGAGATGGAGATAAACTTCGTGGAGAACTGTCAAGGCAACAAGAGAATCATTGGAGACAATATTGAGATTCTTGGAAACTACGACCTCGTGCTTATGGGAGGAAATCTGGAGCATACCTGGGAACAATATCAATGTAACTCAGGAGACATTAGAGAAATAACAATTCATTTCTCTAAAAGCCTATTCGCCCCAGAACTACTTGAGAAAACACATATGCAGCCGCTCGCCGACCTTATGAAAAGGGCGGAGTTGGGAATTGCCTTTGGAATGAAAGCAATCATGCATGTCTACGACCGTATCAACGAACTGGTTGATATGGAGCCGGGATTCTATAGCGTAATGAAGTTCATGGAACTTATGTATGAGCTCTCACAGACAGACGACTATCATCTCCTCGCTACAAGCGCATTCTCACACACCGTAGTAACAACAGATAGTAGAAGGGTGCAAAAGGTTAAGGAATTCATAGACAAAAACTACCGAGATGAGATTCGCCTTCAAGAACTGGCAGACCTCGCCTCAATGACGCCTACTGCCTTTAGCCGATTCTTTAAGCTTAGAACGGGGAAAAGCATCTCTGAATATATCATTGACGTTCGACTGGGTCATGCCGCTCGTATGCTTGCCGATAGCACTATGGCTGTGGTGGAGATTTGCTACCGCTGTGGCTTCAACAATATCTCTAACTTCAACCGTATCTTCAAAAAACGACGAGGATGCACTCCTACTGAGTTCCGCGAGAACTATCACAAAAAGCACGTGATCGTATGATAATAAACACATAACCAGACAACAAAAGAGCACATAATCGGCAAAAACATAATCTCGACAAAGACTCCTTGGAATTCCTGACTTACAGAACTCTAAGGAGTCTTCTTTTTCTTTCTCTTCTTAATAGATATTCCTATTTCATCTCTACAGTTTTTTTAAAATTAGTTTTTTTGAGATATACTTTTTTACCCCATTCCTATACTTTGTTATCCAAGCATCATGGTAATTTTATGTCTACGACAAAAGGCTGGTAACAAAATATTACAATATGGTAAGAAAATACAATCCACATATGTAGAAATAATATAACTTTGCATCAAACTAAAATCAAAGTATGTGCAAATAGTCATTCTTCACCTAATAAAAAATAAAAAACAAAAAATCATAAAATATTCATATCACTAACAATGGAAAAAAACTCTTTTGGATACTTCGACGACTACGCTCGGGAGTATGTCATTACAAACCCTGCAACTCCATTCCCTTGGATTAACTACCTCGGAAATGAAGATTTCTTCGGACTAATAAGTAATACTGGTGGAGGATATAACTTCTACAAGGACGCAAAGTTCCGCCGTATCACACGATATAGGTACAATGGCGTGCCTATGGACAATGGAGGTCGCTATTTCTACATAAACGACAACGGAACTGTCTGGAATCCAGGCTGGAAACCTTGCAAGACCCCTCTCGACTACTATGAGTGTCGACATGGCATGAACTACACTCGCATTCTCGGATGCAAGAACGGTATTGAGGCTACTGCTCTCTTCTTTGTACCTCTGAAGACCTGGGCAGAGGTGCAGAAGCTTACTCTCCACAACACAACCGCAGAAGAGAAGAAAATAAAACTGTTCTCATTCGCTGAATGGTGTCTTTGGAATGCCGCTACTGACATGGAGAACTTCCAGCGCAACTGGTCTACAGGTGAGGTGGAGATTGACGGTGCCACCATCTATCACAAAACAGAATACAAGGAGCGCAGAAACCACTATGCCTACTACACCGTAACAAATGCAGAGATTGACGGCTTTGACACCGACCGTGAATCGTTCATCGGACTCTACAACGAATTTGCTGACCCTCAGTGTGTACTGGCAGGAAAGGCAAGTAATTCTGTCGCTCATGGCTGGAGTCCTATTGCTTCTCATTATTTCGACATCACTCTGAAACCTGGAGAAAGTCGAGACTTTATCTTCCTTCTCGGATATGTGGAAAACGAACAGGAGGAGAAATTCTCTAAAGAAGATATAGAAAGAAAAAAGAATGGAAGCCTACTCTCTTCACAAGACTCTGACGTCACACTCGTGAACAAGGCGAGGGCACAGGAGACAATAGCTCGATTCTCTACCGTAGAGGCGGTAGACGAGGCTTTTGAAGAACTACACGAAATGTGGGATAATCTCCTCGATAAATATGTCCTCAAGTCAGAAGACGAGCGTCTGGACCGTATGGTAAACATCTGGAATCAGTATCAGTGTATGATCACCTTCAACTTCTCACGATCTGCATCATTCTTCGAAAGCGGTGTAGGAAGAGGAATGGGATTCCGCGACTCCAATCAAGACCTTGTGGGATTTGTTCATCAGGTGCCAAGTAGAGCAAGGCAACGCATTATTGATATTGCCTCCACACAGTTCCCTGATGGTGGGTGCTACCATCAGTACCAGCCGCTGACAAAACGTGGCAACAACGATATCGGTGGCGGGTTCAACGACGACCCTATGTGGCTCATCTTCGGAACTGTTGCTTACATAAAAGAAACGGGAGACTTCTCTATTCTTGACGAAATGGTTCCTTGGGACAACGAACCAGGAACAGAGGTCACACTCATGGAGCACCTTCGCATTTCTTTCAACCATGTCGTAGAAAACCTTGGTCCTCACGCTCTCCCTCTCATTGGGCGTGCCGACTGGAACGACTGTCTGAATCTCAACTGCTTCTCTTGGGATCCAAATGAGTCTTTCCAGACAACAGAAAACAATTCAGAGGGTTCTAAGGCTGAATCGTTGATGATTGCAGGTCTTTTCGTGTTCAGCGGAAAGCAGTACGTGGAGCTTTGCCAACAGTTAGAAGGCTTCAAAGACGAAGCTCTCCGTGCTCAGAAATGCATCGACAATATGATTGAGGCTGTTAAGAAGCACGGCTGGGACGGTGAGTGGTATCTCCGCGCCTATGACTTCTATGGCAACAAGATTGGCTCAAATGAAAACGAGGAGGGAAAAATCTTTATCGAGTCACAGGGTTTCTGCACAATGGCTGGTATAGGCATAGAGGAAGGAATGGTTGACAAGGCTCTCGACTCCTGTAAGAAATATCTCGACTGTGAACATGGTATGGTGCTGAACAACCCTGCCTACACAACATACCATGTTGAGATGGGAGAAATCTCTTCCTACCCTGCTGGATATAAGGAGAACGCAGGTATCTTCTGTCACAACAACCCTTGGGTTATCATTGGAGAAACAGTTGCAGGAAGAGGAAACGATGCTTGGGAGCACTATACAAAAATCTGCCCTGCATGGATAAAAGACCAGCGACTCCACAAGGTAGAGCCATACGTATATTGCCAGATGGTGGCTGGAAAAGATGCTGCAAAACCTGGAGAGGGCAAGAACTCTTGGCTCACGGGAACAGCTGCTTGGAACTGGTATACCATCACACAATTTATTCTCGGCATCAAACCAACATACGATGGTATTGAAATAGACCCTTGTCTGCCATCTTCAATGAAGAGATATAGTGTAAAGCGAGTAATCCGTGATGCTGTCTTCAATATCTCAGTAACAAACCCAGAAGGAAAGCAAAAGGGCGTTACATCTATAACCGTTGACGGAAAGCCTATTCAAGGAAACGTCATAAAGGCTACTCCAGGAGAGCACAACGTAGAGGTTATAATGTAAAAAAAAGACAGAGTGCCGGCACTCCTTCTAAGTGCCGGTGTTTTGCTAATTCTCCAGCTTTACAACTTCCCTCCGTTTTACAGCCTCCATGGGTTGCTATGCCGTCAATAATCTGGGCATCTAATGGAGTCCCCTTTCAAAAAAACTAAATTCAATGAAAACAATTATCCTTTCAACCCTTCTCTCTGGCCTTGCTCTTGGCGCATCTGCCCAGAGTCCTATAAAAGTAAACCAAATCGGCTATCAAACTAACGAGCAGAAGATTGCCGTCATAGAACCTTCCGTAAAAGCGAAGTCCTTCTCCCTAAAAGACGCAAAGGGAAGAACCGTCTGGAGCGGAAAGGCAATCAGCACGATAAAATCGCCTTTCAATGAAAAAGTGCGCGAGATTGTTGACTTCTCAAAGGTCTCACAACCAGGACGCTACACGCTCGTTGCGGGAAAGAACCGTCAAAAGGTTACAATCTCCGAAAGCCCATACTTTGAAGTTTCCAAAGCAGCCCTAAAGGCATTCTATCTGCAGAGGACAGGTGTAGAGATAGAAAAGGAATATGCAGGAGAGTATTCTCGTCCTGCTGCACATCTCGACAATAAGGTGATGGTTCACCCTTCTGCCGCTTCTCCAGAACGTCCTGCAGGAACCATTATCTCTTCTCCTTACGGCTGGTATGATGCTGGCGACTACAATAAATACATCGTCAACTCAGCATTCACCATCGGCATTATGCTGCAGTCTTACCAAGTAAACAAAGACTATTTCGACCGTCTGAACGTGAACATTCCAGAATCGGGAAATAAAGTTCCTGACCTCCTCGACGAGATTATGTTTAATCTCAAATGGATGCTGACTATGCAGGATCCTTACGATGGTGGTGTTTACCATAAGCTCACAACACCAAACTTCGAGGGATTCATAATGCCAAAGGAGTGCAAGCAGCAAAGGTATGTTGTACAGAAGAGCACACAAGCAGCTCTCGACTTCGCTGCCACCATGGCTCTCGCTGCAAGAATATACAATGCCTACCCAGAGTTCCAGAACTTCTGCCAGGAGGCTCTCAAAGCCGCTGAACGTGCCTATGCTTGGGCTGTGAAAAATCCTACTGCCTACTACGACCAACCTGGCAACAACACAAAGTTCGACCCAGACATAGCCACAGGCATGTACGGAGACCGCATGTCGTCTGATGAATTCTTCTGGGCAGCAACAGAGCTGTTCCTCTCTACTCACCAAACGGCATACCTCGAGCAGGCAAAGCAGTTCCTCCCTAATGAGTTCACAATGCCTACGTGGGGTGATGTGTCTGCATTGGGCATTATGCAATGGCTCAACCAGCAGATTCTCGCTACTCCAGAGGCAAAGGCAATAGACATAGAGAACGTTAAGAGTGCAATGAAGGCATTCTGCAACAAGAATGTTGAAGGCCTGGAAACATCTGCGTTCTATTCTGTATTCGGAAACATGGAGGAAGATTTCATATGGGGTAGCAATTCAGAGATGTGTGCTGGTCGTAGCATCACACTGATGTATGAATACGCTCTTTCCAAAGACGAGAAATATCGTAAAGCGGCATTAACCGCCCTCGACCATATTGCTGGACGTAATGCAACTGGCTACTGCTACATAACTGGCTTCGGCACTCAACAGGTGATGAACCCCCATCAAAGACTCTCTGCTGCTGACGGTATAAAGAACCCATTGCCTGGATTCCTTGCAGGTGGTGCCAACAAAGGTCAGCAAGACAAAGACAACGTGCCTCCATACCCTTCCTCTTCCCCAGACGAGTCGTATATGGACCATGTAGCAAGCTATGCATCTAATGAGATTGCCATTAACTGGAATGCATACCTCGTAGCTCTCTTCGGCTGGATTGCAAAATAACTCCATAGCCCTATAAGGATATAGTGGTTGAAGTAAGGGCGGCATAATTTCATATCATAGCCCTGTAAGAGCGGCATAGCTTAGGATAGGGCGTGAGCCCTATCTAACAAGTTCTCCCCCAATGCCGTTCTGGCTGGAGGCCAGTATTTGAGTAACCATGGGGAAATGCGTCAGCATTTGCCTATGGATTTTGCCCATCAGCCCTACATCTGGCTGGAGGCCAGTACCCCTATCATATATGTTGCTTGGTACTGGCTTCCAGCCAGCTGCGATAGAGTGGTCCGAGGGCTTTGCCCACGGTTACTCAAAGTATAGGCTTCCAGCCTAATTGTGCCAACCTTTACTATGTAATCCGAGGGCTTTGCCCACGGTTACTCAAAGTATAGGCTTCCAGCCTAATCCCCTATTCTCCCCCAATCATAGCCCTCTCTAAATCTATGTCGCCCCTACATGACTTTCTTGAGTGCTTTACCCATCTCTGTAAGTGCTTTCGAAAAAAAAATGACCGCAGCACCATAAAAAGTGTTGCGGTCTATATTTTGTTTGTGGCTGTCGCCACGACTGTTATCTCCTTTAGAGAGAGTTAACATGCAGAGCAATGCTTGACTTGATGTTAGCAGCCTTGTTCTTATGAATAATGTTGTTCTTTGCGAGCTTGTCGAGCATCTTCTGAACCTTTGGAAGAAGTTCTGTAGCCTCTGCCTTATCGGTTGTAGCACGGAGCTTGCGAACTGCGTTACGCATTGTCTTTGCGTAGTACTTGTTGTGAAGAGTCTTGGTCTTAGTCTGACGGATTCTCTTCTCTGATGACTTGTGGTTTGCCATTTTGTTTCTTAGAGATTTAATTTGATGAATTGAAATAGCTCATGGGTCTTGCGCAATTGCTGCTGCCCTAAGCGGATTATTAAACACAAAAATCCTCCTGCACCAAGTTTTCGCATCATCTGCGAAGATGCAGGATATTTTGTAGTCCGTAGGAGAGTCGAACTCCTCTTTAGAGAATGAAAATCTCTCGTCCTAACCGATAGACGAACGGACCAACGTTACGTTTCTTCTTTTGACCCGGAGAAAACCGTTGTCCTAAAAAGCGGTGCAAAGGTACTGCTTTTTTTATTAATATGCAAATATTTTCTCGTTTTTTTTCGTTATTTCAGAAAAAAAGTGTAATTTCGCAGCTGTTATGTTGATTAAGAGCAAGGCAATAGTGATAAAAACAATAAAATACGGTGAGCAGAAACTCATCGTAGATTTCGTTACCGCTGCACATGGCAGAATGTCTTCCATGGTGAAGATACCTGCCAAAGGGAGCAGTGGCAAAGGTGGCGTTGGCAGAGGTGGTTCCTTCCCCAAGCAGTTCTTCCAGCCATTGACAATCCTCACTATCGAGACCGACTACCGCGAGCGGGAATCGCTACAGAAGATTGTGAGCGTGTCTATCGCAGAGCCATGCCCTTCTCTCCATAGCAGTCCAGAAAAGATCACAATCTGTTTATTCCTCGCTGAGGTCATCTCATATGTTTTTCGTGAGGAGAATAGCGACGAAGACGTGTTCTCCTTCCTCGAGAAGAGCATCCTCTGGCTCGATATCGAAGAGAGCGGATATGTGAACTTCCACATTGCCTTTCTCATCCAACTCCTTCGCCTGCAGGGTTTCCTCCCCTCTTCAAAAGAAAGCGGAAAAGATGATATCTTTGACCTGCACTCCGGAGAATTTCTGTCAACCGTTCCTCTGCACAATCAATATTTGCAAGCGGCAGATGCTCGCATGATGAAGAGTCTGCTCAGAATAACATATTCAAACATGCACGTCTTCAGTTTGTCACGACAAGAACGGCAGCGATGTCTCGACATCATTCTCCTATATTGCAGAATACACATCCCATCATTTCCAGAACTAAAGTCACTCTCCGTTCTTCGCGAAGTGTTTGAATGAGAAAAGATAAAGGGCCATTTCCCTTTATGTTCTGAGGAAATGACCCATACACCTTGTTTCGGACTTAATTCCTTTTCACCTAACCGATTCCATGACGGAAGGTTTATAAGAATTATGTTATCTATCTCAAAATTAATTCATACTTAACATAGCAGATGCATCAAACACAAAAGAATGCAGTTTGTGCTGGCCGTACTTTGAGAACCATTGTTCCATCTTGTCAACAGGATAATTTAACGGATTTAAGCTTGTGTTACCCGTAGAACCTATTACCTGAGACTTTCCGTTAGAATAATATTTCACAAAAGAAATGTTATACTTATGCTGGTAGCTGAACATAGTTTTTTCTGCAGGGAAGGAAACACCCTCTTTTGGTTCGCAGAACAACTCCACCTTTCCTGTAACCGGGAACTTTGTAAGTGTAGCCATTAGAACTTTATTAGACAGTTTGTCAACGTTATATGATAGAGGGCTCTGTCCAGAATCGTCTGTATACACAAGAGTCATTTTGCAATAGTCGAGCATATCTTGTGTTGGCTCAATATTAACAATAATCTCCACCTTCTTGACAGTTGCGGTTGGCTCCGTAACGTCGTCGTCATCTCCGCAAGAAGCGAGTGAAACTGCTCCAATTACCATCAGAAGCAGTGTAAGTGCTTTTTCAAAAAAAATCTTTACTGTTTTCATTGTTTTTGTTGTTATTTATAATTATGTAAATTAGATTGTTTTTTCTGCGTTGCAAAATTACTAAGTTTTTTTTGAAAACACAAAGAAAAATTATAAAAAGTGTAAAAATAATATCATATATATGTAAAAATTTTTCCTTGCAACCTTGTAAAAAGTGTAACAAAAAACATCCTATACATGTAACAGTTTTTCCCTATAACATGTAACATTATCTACAACAAGCTAACAATAAGCTTATTGCAAATAATGTTACCCACCTTAACTATTTCTATTTTTCTCTCTCATCAACTTATTGATGCAGAAAAAACGTGCAAAACAAGGAGTGTAGCGATGCCCCTACTCTTCTTCATTCCCTTTCTCGTCTGCCTTGAATCTCTTGTATTCGGCAGGGGTGATGCTGAATCGTTCGGAGAAGAGACGGTAGTAGTTCTGCCTGTTGGCAAAACCAGACTCTAAGGCTATTCCTTCTATGCTGAGGTTCTCCTTGTATTTTAAAAGATAGAGAGAATAGTCGAGACGGAGGTTGTTGAGATACCTCGGGAACGTAACACCAGAGACCTTACCAAAGGCAGAGGAGAGGGTGCGGAGGGTGAGTCCCGGAATGAGCGCAACAGCTTTGTTGCGGTCGAAAGAGGCATCACGGAACAGCATATCCTTCTCGATAAGATCCATTAGTTTCAGAATCTTGTCTTCTGATTCTGTGTCTATTTGGGCAGAGGCAGGGGTATCTTCAGCAGAGGCTGGGGCATAGACATTTTCAGCAGAAGTTGGAGCGTTTTTTTCATTCTCTGAAACATTCCTTTCTTCTTTTCTTCCAGCTATTCCACTTCCTGCTATTCTTCTATCCACAAACTTCTCATGTTTCAAAGCCATGAGTTCATCAATGGTTGCTATGTTTGCCTTGTTCTTCTGATAGATAACCCTATTGTAATAAACAACAATAGTTATAACGGCAATAGCAATTAGCAATGCCACAACAACAATCCATACAAAGATTCTGCCTCGCTCTAACATTTCCTGCTGCTCTTGAATGAGAAGAACTTTGTTTTGGGTGTCGTACATGATGGAGAGTTCTGTGGTCTCTAAGTCTCGCTCACGGTTTGCAATACTGTCTTTGACTGCCATAATGACCTCCATAGTAGACATAGCGGCATCGTGTTGTCCCATCTCCTTTTCCAGTTCCTTCTCGAAGAAGAGAATCTCATTGGCATAATAGCTGTTCACAGTGTCCATGCTCTGCACAAAGAAGTGCTTCGCATCACGGAGGGTTTCCTTGGCAAGTGCAAACTGTCGAGATTTTATAAGGTATGGAAGGAGTCGTTTCTTTCCTTGAGGGGTGTAGGAGAGTTCCATGGTTCTGAGCTTGTCGTAATAATCCTTAGCCTTTGCAATCTCACCTTTTTCACTATGGCACATCTCTAAGATGTAGTAGAAGTCGGCATAGCGCGTCTCCACAACAGTCTTGTCTTCACCGCTCTCCTCCATATTCTTCAAAGCGTTCTCACAGTCATCGGCAAGTGCTATGACAGAATCGTAGTCCTTATCACCGAGAAAGGTGTTCATCTTCTCAAAAATTGTGTAAACAATATCGCTGTAACTGCCCTTACCCTCTTTTATTAGGTCATACTGAATTAAGAGGCTCTCATCGTAATATGCCAGCGCCTGCTGCTGCATATGCATACCAGAGAAGCAGCTTCCCACCACCTCCAAGAAGTGGGCCTCCGCCTCTTTGTCGCCTATGCTATGTGCAAGCAGGTTTCCTTCGTTTGCGTATGTCACTCCTTTGCTATATTGACTACTCTTATAGGCAAGCATGGAGAGCATCTTCAGTGTCTTGATAAGAGTGACAGTATCTTCCCTTGTCTCTGGATTGTAATAGATGCGCTCCGCATAGTATTGTGCAACACGTGTTTGATTGTATGCGTTCTGATAGGTAATAGCCCTCAAGCCGTTTATGTCGTTCACACTCAGTAGTCCGCGTTCCTCTGCAGAGTCAAGGAGATGGAGGGCACGCTCTGGTTGGGTGAAATGAATTGCGCGCACTGTGTCCATAAGTGCTTCGGCAGTCACGATCCCTGCATTCTCTCGTCTGTTTTCAGAGCAAGCTGTCAGAAGAAGGAATATAGAAATTGCTGTTAGTAGAAAGTTTCTTGTCATGAGTTTCTTTTGTTAAGTAGGCGTCCAAATTCCTTTTTAAAAGGGTGCATATTGAAAATTCTTCGGCAAAGGTACAACAAAAAAGTCAATCCCACAAGAAATACTCAAAAAAAGACACCAACACACGAGACAAGAAGCCGTCTCATATTGTTATTGTTGTCGTTAATCATACACGCAAGACATTTCAAGAAACATTTTTTCTATCTGCAGAATAGCTACTTTACCGTTAGCTTACTGTTAGCCTACTGTTAGCTTACTGTTAGCTTACTGTTAGCTTACTGTTAGCTTAGGTCGTTAAATTTTTAATGAATTATCAGTAAGCGATGAGTAAGGGGTTATCGTATTTTTATGCATCATTTTTCTCTTAGATTTACACTATCATCACATAACATAGATGGCATTTAACTTCGGTGAATATCGGTTGCAGTTAACTTCGTTGAATATCGGCAGCATTTAACTTCTGAGGCATGTGAGAGACCATACGTAAAAATATGTTAAATACCTTCCATTTAACACAGATAACTATATGCTAATATCGATTGATTGAGAGAAAATAATTAATTTTGCAGCGTCAAATTTTTGGCAATACAAAATATCACGCCTAACTAAAAGAAAATTTAAAGAAAAAATGTCGGAAGTATCAAGAGACAAAAGAATCTACAAGGTTACACTCCTTGGTAGTTTGGTGAACATCCTTCTGCTCGTGCTGAAGTTCGTAGCAGGAATATTGGGTAATTCAGCAGCAATGATTGCCGATGCCGTTCATTCACTCAGCGACTTTGCCACAGACATTGTGGTGTTGGCATTCGTGAAACTGAGTAGTAGGCCTGCAGACGAGCAACATAACTACGGACACGGAAAATACGAGACCGTGGCAACAACAATCATCGGACTCTCCCTACTCGTTGTGGCAATAGGAATAGCATGGAACGGATGCGAGAAGGTGATTGCATGGCATAAAGGTATTCCTCAGGAGTCTCCAGGGATTATTGCACTGATAATCGCAGTGGTGAGCATTCTCGCAAAAGAATGGATATATCATGTAACGATGTATGTGGCAAAAGATGTGGAGTCGCCAGCCTTGGAAGCAAACGCTTGGCATCACCGGAGTGATGCTTTCTCTTCCGTGGGTACAGCATTAGGAATAGGAGGAGCTGTGTTGTTAGGAAATGGTTGGGAGGTTCTTGACGCCATTGCCGCTATTGTGGTGAGCATCATGCTCTTTGTCTCTTCTTTGAGACTACTTTCCGTAACGTCTGGAGAACTTCTTGAGCATAGTCTGCCAGAAGAAACGGTTGAGAAGATAAAAGCGATTGTCTACGAAGACGAGAAGGTTCGCGACATCCACAACCTAAAGACTCGCCGCATAGGACATATCATAGCCATTGAGATGCACCTCCGCCTACCAGGAGAAACAAGTCTGGAAGAGACACATCAGCACACACGACAGATAAAAAGACGTCTATGGAACGAGTTTGGCAACGAGGCTCACATCATCATTCAAGTGGAGCCTATAAGATAAAAATTCCCTGCATTCTTGCTATTCCGCAACGAGAAAATGCGGCAGCAGGAATGCAGGGACTTTTCTGCAAGGCGAGAGCAGAAGTCAAGCCTTGATTGTGTATGGCGAGCCGAAGCTATAGATGCATTTTATTTGAACGATTTCTATTCAGCGAGATGAATTTCGAAATGCGAGGTTACAGGAGTGCCTTTATCTCAGCATCGATATCCTTTATCATGATGTCACGCTTTACAGGCGTACAGTTGCGGTCGAGAAGGAAGAAAGTAGGGATGGAAGAGACGTTGTAGGTGCTCATAGCAGCTCCTGTGCGGTCGAATACAGAAACCCAAGGGAGAGCAGCCACAGAGGTCTTCCAGAAATGCTCGTTAGTGCCTACTGCCACTTGATAGATTTCGAATCCCTGTGCACGGTATTTATTGTAGAGACTACGGAGTTGCATGATTCTCTCAGGAGACTCATTAGCCTCGAAGGAATGGAAATCGAGAAGCACCACGTTTCCTTTCAACGAAGAGAGTTTTCTCTCTATGCCCTTATTGTCGAGAAGAGAGAGTTCAATGACGCTTGTCTCTTTCACTTTTGATGCTTCAATCTCCAAGGGCTTGTTCTCGCTATCAAGGATTCTCATGGTCTTCATGCCCTCAAGGGCGATATTGTGGAGATTCTGTCCACGCTCAGCATTAGGATAGAACGTATCCCAAGAGGTGGCAACGGCTGCAAACATCTTTATATCTTCACGGTTCTCACGAGGATTGAAGATAAGGCGAGGACCGATTGCTTGGAAGAGTGCGAAATAAGCATATGGTTTCATAGGCTCGCGGATGATGTAGTTCGTCTTGACATTCTCCTTGTAGGCTTCTATGACCTTCGCAATAGAATCGTTGGCAGCAGCAACGCTAAGCTCTGGACTGTCAGCAATGGCAACACAACGGTTCTGAAGGTCAATCTGGAGATAGGAAAGCTCCTGAATCTTCTTACAGTTTTCAGAGCCTGACACTTCGTATTTCCACGACATCTCTGGATAACGCGCCTTTACAGTGACGGTCTCTGTGGAGTCAGAGGAGAGATTGATTATCTGTCCAGAGATACGCAAACGGTAGAACTCAGGAGACTCGTGAGCAGCATCAGAGAAAGAGAAATCGCCGGTTTCATCGAGTTTTACAGAGTCTACGACAACAGGACCGGAAAGAGAGATATTCTCGAAATAAAGGACAGAATCCTTTGCATTTTCTATCTCTCCAGTAACGGTGAACTTTTTCTCGCTACAGCTGGCAGCAAAGAGTGCAACAGCAGCAAGGGTGAGGGTTTGAAAGAGATTTTTTCTTGACATAATATGAAAGAGTTTTTTGTTTTCTGTAAAGTCAGAGGCAGGGGTGTTTTTGTCGGACAGGGGTGTTTTTGTTGGACAGGGGTTATTGTAAGGATAGGGGTGTTTCATTAGCTTAAAGAGTGCAGATAGTGTAGTTACCGGTTTTTCAGCATAATTCGAACATTCTCAATAATGTCTGTGAGTTCCTCGACGGTTTCTGCACGTAACATTGCAATTCTTGTTTGACGGAAGTCTGGGATACCCTTAAAAACAGGAGATGAAGCAAGATGACGGCGAGTGTGAAGAATCCCCCTTCGCTCGTCAATCCGCTCAACGTTTATGCGTAACTGCTCAAGAAGAACGTCTATCTTCTCATCGAGAGAGAGGGGAGGAAGAACATCAGAAGTGGTCTCGGCATCGAGGAACGACCTGATCTCCCTGAAAATCCATGGTCTACCGAATGTGGCACGACCAATCATCACGGCATCGACACCGTATCGTTCGAATGCCTCTTTTGCCTGCTCTGGAGTAGAGATGTCTCCATTGCCTATAATAGGAATGTGTATTCTTGGATTTCGCTTCACCTCTGCAATAGGGTTCCAGTCTGCCTCACCAGTATACATCTGTGAGCGTGTCCTACCGTGAATTGTTAGTGCGGAGATTCCGCAATCTTGCAGTTGTTCAGCAAGAGTAGGGATGATGATATTATTGCAATCCCATCCAAGGCGTGTCTTCACAGTGACAGGAATATTCACAGCATCCACCACCTTCCTTGTGATGTCAAGCAAGAGCGGGATATTCTGTAGCATGCCAGCGCCAGCACCCTTTCCAGCCACTTTCTTCACAGGACAGCCGAAGTTTAGATCAATGAGGTCAGGCTTTGCCTGCTCAACAATTCTTGCTGCCTCGACCATGGCATCTGCATCACGCCCATAAATCTGAATACCCACAGGACGTTCTTCGTCACAGATGGTTAGTTTCCGAAGAGTTGTCTTCACATCCCTTATCAGCGCCTCTGCACTCACGAACTCCGTATACACCATGGCAGCCCCAAAGCGTTTACAGAGAGTTCGAAACCCTATGTCCGTAACGTCTTCCATAGGAGCGAGGAAGAGAGGTCTGTTTCCGAAAGAAATGTTAGCAATATTCATTTTCCCACTATTCAACATCCTTGAAATCCTCTTCGCCTCCGTAGATAATCTTGTTTGCACCAGAGGTTATCTTTCTGCACTCTGGATTTTCGTTTATGAAAGTATCTATATGCCTCATTCGCTTCTCCTCAAAGATCTCATCAACAGCAATGAGTATTCCCGTTTCCTCCACATCCCCAAAGCCGTAGTTGATGGCAGTTCCAAAGAGACGCATGGTTGGCGAAAGGTTCATATACGCATTCACTAAAGGAGGAATATTATAGCCGAAGGAACGGATTTCGCGATTCAGGATTCTGTAGTTCTCCTTAAAGGAAGAGCCGTTAAAAAGATTCTCAAATTCAATGTCAGGAGTGTCAATTTTCAACGGTTTAATCGGGATTATCAGCTTGTCCTTATCGTCAAAATACTTCTTTAGGAAGAAGAGAATCATATCCCTTCCCTTACGGATGTAAGAAGGGTACATGGTCATCTTTCCGAAGTAATATTTTATATTCGGATTCACCACGGTGAGCGCACCAAGCCCATCCCAGAGATTATCGAGTGCAAAGATGCTCTTCGCACCCTTCTCGGAGCTCTGATATCCAAGTGTCACGAATGAGCGTCCGAGTTCCACTGTCTGCATTCTGTATTCGTCAAGGAACTTCTGTGAGAAATGGAACATATGACTTGTGGCAAGAACAGGCTGCCCATCACTACCGATTGTCCAGTCCTCACCTTCGAGATACCTATAGCCACCGATTATCTCCTCGTCTTCTGGATTCCAGACAATCAGCTGCTTGTAGCAGTTCTTGCAAGTGTCGAACTCATCAATATCCACTTCTTTTCCCGTTCCGCCTCCAGCAGCTCTAAATGCCTCTTCCCTCAATCGTCCAATCTCACGCATCACGTTAGGTGAGTCGTGGGCGGTGATGATGAAGATCATGTTGTTGCTCTTGTTTGTTGTGCGGAGTTGCTTATCGGGTGTGAGCTCGTTCTTTATGAGTTCTTTGTCAACAGGAGGAATGATAGGTACTTCCATTAGAAAAATATGTATATGCTGTTTTGTTTTATTGTTCTGGTTTTCTTCAGTTACAAGCTGTAGACCTGGTCTTGAACGTATTGTGCCCAGTCGGTGGCAGACTTAGACTTATCAAAGGTCTGCCAAGGAATTGGTTTCCCGATGCTTACGCGGAACGACTGATTGCGGTTCTTATACATCTCGTCAACGAGGAATAGCATTGCGATGTTCACCTTCAGATGCAGTCGCTTGCAGATATTTGCTATTCGGTAGAACTTCTCTGAATTCTGTCCACTGAAATGAATAGGAACTATATCTCGGTGTTTCTGCACAGACTTTGTGATGAAAGTCTTTGTCCATTTCAGATCACGGATGACACCGTTCTGCTTTCTCGAGCAGAGTCCGGCAGGAAACATCAGCATGTGATTGTCTGACGAGAAGCCATCTTCCACCATCTGCGGGAACGCCCTACCCTGACGCCCAGTCTTGTTAATTGGAATACATACTGGAGCAAGTCCAGGAAGGAACATCAGAAGGTCGTTGACGAGGTATTTGAACTTTCCATTATAGTGACGCCCAATGACTGCTCCAAGCGCCACACCGTCAGCACCTCCAAGCGGATGGTTAGACACGAATGTATACAGTTTTCCATCGTTAGGGTCTGGCAGATTCTCTTTTCCAACGATTTCGAGGTTCATGCCGAGATAACGCACGCAACTTTCAAGCCATACGACTCCCTTCTCGTCTCGTGTTTCCCAGAGGAACGCATTCACCTCATCCTCGTGGATTGTTTTCTTCAGCCATTTCACAAGAAATCCCGGCACAAACTTTGCTCGGTCTCCCATCTTGCTTTTCAAGATTCCTTCTATGTCTATTGTCTTTTCCATTACGTAAAATCAAAATCTTCTGCAAAATTAACCAAATTATTTGAATGATTAGCATAGAAAAGGAAAAAACATTCATTTTTTTGTTAAATTGTCGGTCAGAAAGGTTTTTTGTAACCATAATACGACAAATTTGAACCAAATAAAGAGATTATTCCCTCTGTTGATTCGAAGCGAGAAAGGAGAGAAGACTGTTTGCAGGAGGTATTCGAATCTCTACCTTTAGGTACTTGATAAAAAGCAATTCGGAAGGAACTATTATTGTTAATAACATTTAAATTTTCGATTTTTCAAAAAAAAGTGGAGGAAAGTGGAGTGAAGTGGGTAATTTTTTTGTACCTTTGCCACAAAATCTCTTAAACAAGGTAAGCGTATGCGATTTATAGGTAACATAGAAGCGAAACTCGACCTCAAAGGGCGTGTCTTTCTCCCCTCTGTATTCCGAAAGGAACTGCAGAAGGAAGGGATAGAGACATTGGTGATGAGGCGAGACACATTCCAGCGATGCCTCGTGCTTTATCCCGAGGATGTCTGGAATGAGCTTATGTGCTCCATGCGCAAGAGACTTCAGCGCTGGAATGCGCGAGAACAGAACGTCTATCGCCAGTTCGTCAGCGAAGCAGAGATGGTTAGTCTTGACGGCAACGGAAGATTCCTGCTCACAAAGCGTTTGAAAGAGATTGCCGGAATAGAGACATCTGTGAACTTCATAGGAATGGGCGATACGATAGAGATTTGGGCGAAGGAAAGTACAGAAGAGCCATTCATGTCGCAGGAAGAGTTTGGCAAGGCACTTGAAGAGCTCTTCTCTGACGAACTATAAAGAACTCATTTTTAAAGACCACAACTTCTTACAAAACAAGAAACTACGAGATAAACAAAACATAGAAACGACAATAGAGAAACATGAACGAGAGCACAACATACCATATTCCCGTACTGCTAAAGGAGAGTGTTGACGCACTTGTGGGCAATGACGAAGGAACATACGTGGACACCACCTTTGGAGGAGGTGGACATTCACGCGAGATTCTGTCGCGCCTTGGCGAGAACGGCAGACTGTTCTCCTTCGATCAAGATGCTGATGCAGAGGAGAACGCTCTAAAGAAACGGGAAGACGGTATCTGTCTCTCTACAGACCCTCGCTGGACTTTCGTACGCTCGAATTTCCGATACCTAAAGAACTGGATGCGATACCACGGTATAGACGGTGTGGACGGAATACTTGCCGACCTCGGTGTGTCAAGCCATCACTTCGACGATGAGAGTCGTGGGTTCTCCTTCCGCTTTGACGGTCCGTTGGACATGAGAATGAATAAGCGGGGAGGCACTACAGCAGCAGACATTGTGAACGACTATGAAGAGGAGCGCATTGCAGACATACTCTTTCTCTATGGAGAACTGAGGCAGTCGAGGAAGATTGCTCGAGAGATTGTGAAAGCTCGTGAACGTGGGCGAATCGCCACCACTCATGGTCTTCTTGCTGCTGTAGAAAACTGCTTTCCACGAGAGCGAGAGAAAAAAGACATCACACGTCTCTTTCAAGCATTGCGCATAGAGGTAAACCATGAGATGGATGCCCTTCGCGACATGCTCCTTTCTGCTCAAGAGGTTCTCAACCCAGGAGGTCGACTGGTTGTCATCACTTACCACTCTCTGGAAGACCGTATGGTTAAGAACATCATGAAGACCGGAAACATTGAGGGCAAGCAGCAACAAGACTTCTTCGGAAGGGTTCAGACACCTTATAACCTTATTGTCAACAAGCCTATCGTGCCTTCAGCCGAAGAGCAGGAGGAAAATCCAAGAAGCCGAAGTGCAAAACTACGAATAGCAGAAAGGAAGGAGGACGAAAAATGAGTAACGAGGAACTGATAATTACAAACGAGCTCGAAGAACAGACCATTCAAGAGAAACAAGAAAGCGAACGAGGAAAGGAAAAAGTCAAGAAAACCACCGAAAACGCTTTGGAAGGGGAACTCGGAGAAAGCAACGCCCATATATCAGGAGAAGAGAACACCCCTGCAGTTACGTCTGGAGAAAGCAACGCCCATATATCAGGAGAAGAGTACACCCCTTCTGCTGCATCTAAAGACAGCAACACCCCTGCAACTGGCTCAGGTGTTATAAAGGAAGCAGATAGCGACCCTTCCTTCCGTGAGATTCTCCGCGAGCAGATTCACGAGGAAGAGCAGGCACAGTCTCCTACGTTTTCTGTGATAAAGATTCTTGGTGGTGATTTCTTCACCTCCCAGATTCTTCGCCGTCAGATATGGCTCATGCTCCTTATCTTTGCCTTTATGATCATGTATGTCTCAAACCGTTATAGTTGCCAGAAGAGCATGCTTGAGATAGACAATTTGCGAAAGGAACTTCAGGACGCGAAATACAAGGCGCTCTCCACATCGAGTAGCCTCACTGAGCGTTCTCGCCAAAGCAAGGTATTAGACATGTTAAAAGAGAACAACGACAGTGTGCTGCATATCGCCACACAACCACCATATATAATTAATGTACGTGAAGAATAGAATAGATAGAAGTCATGGCTAAGTTCAACGAAAAAGTATCTATGCTGAGATACAGGGTCATTGGAGGAATCATGCTTCTGCTGGCATTCACCATTGTCGGCAGAGCAGGATATATCATGACTGCCAAAAGAGACTATTGGACGAAAGTCTCCGACCGCCTTAAAGCCGACAGCGTACCTGTAAAGCCAACACGAGGAAACATACTCAGTAGCGACTGCCAGCTTTTAGCAAGTAGTCTACCAGAATATCGACTCTATGTAGACTTCACAACAATGGCGGCATCAAAGGTCGACACCCTGTGGGATGAAAAGGAAGACTCGATATGCATTGGTCTGAACCAGATATTCCCTCAGAAGAGTGTGGAAGAGTTCCGAAAGCATCTTCGCGAAGGCAAGGAGCAGAAAAGGACTTTAAAAGATGGCACTGTGGTTACGGGCAATAGTCATTGGGCTATCTGGCCTCGCCGTGTTAGCTATTCTGTTTTCTGTGAGGTAAAGCAGTTGCCTATCTTCCGAATGAGTAAATACAAGGGAGGCTTCCATTTCGAAAAATACAATGCTCGTACTCGTCCGAATGGCTCTCTTGCCTCAAGAACCATCGGTGAGATGTATGGTGAGAAAGACTCTGCACGCTGTGGACTGGAGATGTACTACGACTCTATTCTCCGTGGCGACAAAGGTTTCATTAACCGCCGCAAGGTTCTGCAGAAATACCTTGACATCATGATTAAAGAGCCTGTTGATGGTGCTGACATCGTGACAACGATAGACGTAAACATACAGGACCTTGCAGAACATGCCATCATCAACAAGATGAAGGAAATAGGTGGTGAGCTTGGCGTGGCTATTGTTATGGAGACAAAAACTGGCGATGTAAAGGCACTTGTGAACATGACGCGTCTTACAGACAGCAACGGAGAATATTACTACCGTGAGATAAAGAACAATGCCGTCTCAGACCTTGTGGAGCCAGGCTCCGTGTTCAAGACAGCATCTATTCTTGCCGCCCTTGACGATGGAGTCATAGATACCACACGTCAATACAATGTAGACACAGGTGGTGGAGTATACCAAATGCACGGAAGACCAATGCGCGACCATAACTGGCGTCGTGGCGGATATGGCATCTTGACCGTCCCAGAGGTGCTGTACGTAAGTAGCAACATCGGTGTTAGCCGCCTTATTGACAAGGCATACCATAACAATCCAGAGCGATTCGTGGAGAAAATCCACAGCCTCGGATTAGGCATAGACTTTGACCTTCCCTTCCCAGGCGCACAGAAACATGCCATTGTGCGTATGCCAAAGAAAGGGCGCGACGGAAGATACGTGAACTGGTCGGAAACGGCACTCCCTTGGATGTCGATAGGCTACGAGACTCAGATCCCGCCTATCTTCACTGTGGCTTTCTACAATGCCATAGCAAACAACGGACGCTTCATGCAGCCAAGGTTTGTGAAGGAAGTACAGAAAGAAGGGGTGACGATAAAGGAGTTCCCACCTGTCTGTTTGAAAGAGAAGATCTGCGGTGATGTCGCACTAAAGAAAATCCAGGAGATTCTGGAAGGTGTGGTCTCTAAAGGTCTTGGAAAGAGAGCTGGCAGCAAGGCTTTCCAAGTAGCAGGAAAAACAGGTACCGCACAGGTGGCAGACGAGAGTGGCTCATACAAATCAGGCAGAGTGAGATACTGGCTGTCGTTCTGCGGTTTCTTCCCATACGAGAATCCAGAGTACACCTGCATAGTCTGTCTAAAGAAGACAGGAACACCTGCTTCTGGTGGACTAATGTGCGGAGCTGTCTTCCACGAGATCTCCGAGGGTATCATGGCAAAGAAGCTTAAGCACAATATCCAGGTTGCCCGCGACTCTGCCTCATGCGCCATTCCAGATGTAAAGGCAGGAAACCTACTCGCTGCAGACTACGTACTTAGTCATCTGAAGGTGAACACAGCAGGAGGCTGGAACGGTATGCACAGCACAGGAAATCCCGTCTGGGGAAATGCAGAGAAGAGACATAACGGAGTTCGTTTCACAAAGCATTCTGAGACGACAAAGACTCTTGTTCCAGACGTTAGGGGTATGGGAGCACGTGATGCAGTTTATCTTCTCGAGAACTATGGCATGAAGGTGAGCATCTCTGGTCGTGGCAAGGTAAAGAAACAATCTGTTGCACCGAATAGCAAGGTTGTAAAGAATATGCACATTACCATAGAATTAGGATAAAACTAATTTCTCTGTTGGTGTGCAGAAATAAAAATAAATGAAGGTTATGAAACTATCAGCCATTATTGAAAAAATCGCCGTTACAAGCAGCACAGGCGATATGAACAAGGAAATTACAGGCGTGAACATCGACAGCCGGAAGATTTTGCCAGGGCATCTCTTTGTGGCTATGCGAGGTACGCAGGTGGACGGACATAAGTTCATTCCTACGGCAATCGAGAAAGGAGCCGTAGCAATTCTCTGCGAGGAGATTCCTGTAGAGCAGAAGGAAGGGGTGGCGTATGTCCGTGTAGCATCTTGCGAGGCAGCTGTTGGTACTGTTGCCACCACTTTCTATGGAAATCCTTCAGAGAAGTTGCAGCTCGTGGGCGTAACGGGTACGAATGGAAAGACAACCATCGCCACCTTATTATATAATATGTTCCGAAGAATGGGTCATAAATGCGGTCTGCTCTCTACCGTCTGCAACTATATCGAAGATGAAGCTATTCCTGCCTCACACACCACCCCAGACCCTATTGAATTGAACCGTCTGCTGGCAGAGATGGTCGAGAAGGGATGTGAATATGCCTTTATGGAATGCTCCAGTCATGCCATCCACCAACAGAGAATTGGTGGTTTGACCTTTGCAGGTGGTATCTTCACAAACCTCACCCGCGACCATCTCGACTACCACAAGACGTTCGAGAACTACCGAGATGCGAAGAAACTCTTCTTCGACCATCTTCCAAAGAAGGCGTTTGCCATCACGAACGCAGACGACAAGAACGGTCTCTTCATGACTCAGAACACAAAAGCCTCGGTACGCACATATAGCACAAGGTCTATGGCAGACTACAAGGCTCGCATTTTAGAATGCCACTTTGAGGGAATGCTCTTAGAGATTGACGGCAGAGAGGTTGCTGTGCAGTTTATCGGGAAGTTCAATGTCTCCAACCTCCTTGCCGTATATGGTGCCGCTCTTATGTTAGGAAAGAGTCAGGATGAAGTGCTCTTAGTGCTCTCCACGCTGAAGAGCGTTTCTGGACGCTTAGAGCCAATACGTTCAAAGGAAGGCGTTACAGCTGTTGTGGACTACGCCCACACTCCTGATGCCTTGGAGAATGTTCTCAATGCCATCCATGAGGTTCTGAACGGGAAGGGAAGAATCATCACTGTCTGTGGCTGCGGTGGAAATAGAGACAAGGGGAAGCGTCCGCTGATGGCTCAGGAGGCAGCACGACAGAGCGACCTTCTCATTCTTACCTCCGACAACCCTCGCCATGAGAATCCAGAGGACATCCTCGACGATATGGAAAGAGGTTTGAAGCCAGGAGATTTAGACTCTATGCTTAGGATTACAGACCGCCGCCAGGCTATACGCACTGCTGTGAAGATGGCGAAGAGTGGTGACGTTATACTAATAGCTGGCAAGGGGCATGAAGACTACCAGATTATCGGTGACGAGAAGCATCACTTCGACGATCGTGAGGAGGTGCGCAAAGCTTTTGGCATTCCAGAGGCGTAAAAATGGCAGTCATAAATAGCATGAGCCAGTCTTGAATCATAAAGAAAAAAAGAAGAAAAAATGTTATATTACCTTTTCAGATACCTTGAGGAATTTGGCATTCAGGGTGCACACCTTTGGAGCTATATCTCTTTCCGCTCTTTGCTGGCACTGATTCTCTCATTGATTATCAGCATCTACTTCGGTGAGAAGTTCATAAAATGGATGAAGCGACACAATGTCAGCGAAGCACAAAGAGACAAATCTATTGACCCTTACGGTCAGCAGAAAAAGGGTGTTCCAACGATGGGTGGAATCATTATCCTTGTAGCAATCCTCATTCCTTGCCTTCTCTTTGGAAGACTGAGGAACATTTACATGATACTGATGCTCGTGACAACAGTCTGGTTAGGAGCAATAGGATTCATTGACGACTATATAAAGATGAAAATCTCCAAGGATGGTCTTCGCCCTATCTATAAGCTTGCAGGCCAGGCACTTCTCGGACTTTTTGTGAGTCTTACACTATGGATGTCGCCAGACGCTACAGTAAGAGAGAATGTCTCAATGAAGAAGCAAGGCGCAGAGATGATTGTCTACAAAAGTGAGCCTGTAAAGTCTACGATTACCACCATTCCTTTCGTAAAAGACAACAACCTTGACTACAGAAGCATTGTAGGATTCTGTGGAAAATATAAGAATGCAGCTGGATGGATTCTCTTAGTCATCATGACAACAATCGTGGTGACAGCTGTTTCAAACGGTTCTAACCTAAACGATGGTATGGACGGCATGTGTGCTGGAAATGCAGCCATTATAGGTGTTGCCCTTGGCATTCTCGCTTATGTGTCCTCAAACATAAAATATGCAGGATATTTTGATATCATGTATGTTCAAGGGTCGCAAGAACTGGTGATCTTCCTTTGCGCATTCATAGGGGCACTGATAGGATTCTTGTGGTATAACGCTTATCCAGCACAAGTATTCATGGGCGATACGGGCTCACTTGCCATCGGTGGCATTATAGGTGTTACAGCAGTCATAATACACAAGGAGTTGCTGATTCCTATTCTCTGCTTCGTGTTCTTTATGGAAAGCGTCTCTGTATTGCTGCAGGTGAGGGTAGCAAAGTTCGGAAACAAAAGGGGTAAGAAGCTCCGACTTTTTAAGAGGGCTCCTATCCACGATGCCTTTAGAATACTCCCTGGACAGATTGCTCCAGACGTGAAAGTCTTACTGAACTGGCCTAAGGGCTGCTGGTTGGAGTCAAAGATCACAACGCGCTTCTGGATCATCACAGTCCTTATGGCTGCACTTGCCATCATCACGCTGAAAATACGATAGGCAGATGGCTATTAACAAAAGGTGAAAAAGAATCAAAAGAAGATAAAAGTAAACATGAAGAAATTAGCGATTCTCGGTGCTGGTGAAAGTGGTGCGGGAACGGCACTGTTAGCAAAGAAACAGGGCTACGAGGTCTTTGTTTCTGACATGGGAACAATAAAGCAGAAGTATAAGGACATGCTCTCTGCAAACAACATAGAATGGGAGGAAGGAAAGCATTCTGCAGAAAGAATACTCGATGCTGATGAGGTGGTGAAGAGTCCGGGCATACCAGATACAGCTCCTATGGTGGCAGCCTTGTTAGAGAAGGGCACTCCGATTCTTGCCGAATTGGAGTTTGCGCAACGCTACAGTCGTGGAAAATTCATCTGCATAACAGGTTCTAACGGCAAGACCACCACAACGACGCTGATATACTATATCATGCAAAGAACAGGTGTTGACGTAGGACTGGCAGGAAACATCGGCAGGTCGTTTGCCATGCAGGTGGCGGAAGGCGATCACGACTGGTATGTTCTCGAAATAAGTTCGTTCCAGTTAGACAATATGTTTGAGTTCAAGGCAGACATCTCTGTGCTTATGAACATCACTCCCGACCATCTCGACCGTTACGATTTCAAAATGCAGAACTATGTTGATTCCAAGATGAGGATAATCCAGAACCAATCTGCTGACGATACCTTTATCTATTGGAAACAAGATGAATATATCGACAAGGAACTGAAGAAAAGAGAAGAGGGGTATGCTCCGAAACCAACACCGTCAAGCAAACCAGTAAAGGCAGGGCACCCTACCCTACTGCCATTCACTGATGCAGACTTCGAAGCTCTCGGACTGGCATTCTCGCAGATGGGACAGCATAACAAGAGAAATGCCCTCGCTGCATTCCTTGCAACAAAATGCGCTGGAGCTGATGAGCAACTCATTCGCTCTTGCCTGGAAGAATTCCCAGGTGTAGAGCATCGTCTGGAGCGCGTTGCAGAGAAGAACGGTGTGCTATATATCAATGACTCCAAAGCAACAAACGTTGATGCCTGCTACGTTGCTCTTCAGGCTATGGAGCGCCCTACCGTTCTCATTGTAGGCGGAAAGGATAAGGGTAATGACTACTCGACAATCACAGACATTGTAAAGGAGAAGTGTCGCGGAATAGTCTACCTTGGTGCAGACAATGCGAAGCTGCACGCTTCTTTTGACACTCTCAGTCTTCCCGTTGCAGACACCCATAGCATGGCAGACTGCGTAACGGCTTGCTCTGAGATGGCAAAAGAGGGTGATGTTGTTCTCCTCTCCCCTTGTTGCGCATCCTTTGATCTCTTCAAGAATATGGAAGACCGTGGCGAACAGTTCAAAACTCTTGTCAGAGAATTGTAAACAAGAAAAAAGGAACACTCTGATTTGGCAAAGAATCAAACGTAATAGAAAAAAGAAATTAAACGACGAAAGAAGACAATGAACAAGAAACTAAGTAATCTTTTCAAAGGCGACAAAGTGATATGGATGATATTCTTTTTCCTTTGTCTCGTGAGCATCATCGAGGTGTTCTCGGCATCGTCGTTTCTCACGTTCAAGGGAGGAAGCTACTGGGGACCGCTCATTAAGCACACGTCATTCATTCTTTTTGGACTGGGAGCCATGATATGCGTGCTTAACATTCCTTGCAAATACTTCAAGATAGTAACATTCCCACTTCTGCTGGTGTCGTTAATCATGCTACTCTTCGTGCTCTTCTTCGGTGAAAGTACGAATGGGGCAAGTAGATGGATGGGAATAGCAGGAATTCAATTCCAGCCTTCGGAGATAGCAAAAGGAGCACTGATTCTTGCCGTGGCACAGATTCTGAGTGCCATGCAAACGGAACATGGAGCAGACAAACAGGCGTTTTGGTGGGTTTTGGGAACCAGTTCGATAATCATTATTCCAATTCTATTGGAAAATTTCTCTACCGCAGCCCTACTCTGTGCCGTTGTGTTCTTGATGATGTTCATAGGTCAGGTGCCGTTGTCACAGTTAGGGAAGCTGATGGCATGTTGTCTAATCTGTGTGGCACTTGCGGTGGGAGCAATATTTATCCTTGGCGAGGACTCAAAGCCAGAACCGACAAAGGAGAATATGGTGCTTACGGAAGTGAGTTCAAATAGCGTACAAGAAGAAGCCCCGAAGGGAAAGAACCTTCTCCACCGCTTTGGAACATGGAAGTCGAGAATCACCAAGCACTTCCTTCCAGACCCTCCACCAGAGAAATACGACCTCGACAAGGATGCTCAGGTAGCACATGCGAATATCGCAATCATAAAAAGCAATGTCATTGGGCGAGGACCAGGGAACTCCGAAGAGCGCGACTTCCTCTCTCAGGCATTCTCTGACTTTATCTTTGCGATAATAATAGAAGAGACCGGAATAGGAGGTGCAGCAGTGGTGGCACTACTCTACGTGATCTTGTTCATGAGAGCAGGAAGAATAGCAAAATCGTGCGCAAACACCTTTCCCGCCTATCTGGCAATGGGAATCGGATTGCTCCTTGCCATACAGGCGTTCTTCAATATGCTTGTGGCTGTTGGACTCGCCCCAGTTACCGGTCAGCCACTGCCTCTGATTAGCAAGGGTGGCACTTCCACCATTATCAACTGCATATACATAGGCATGCTGCTTTCCATCTCAAAATCGGCTAAGAAGCGTGGGGAGACGGTTAAAGCAAAGGCGTAATTAGGTGAACAGAAATAAAAAAATCACAAGAATATGAGTCTAAAGGTTATCATTAGTGGCGGAGGAACTGGCGGGCATATCTTTCCGGCTGTCTCTATTGCGAATGCGGTAAAGAAACTGCTTCCTGATACAGAAATCCTGTTTATTGGAGCAGAAGGTCGCATGGAGATGGAGCGTGTTCCACAGGCAGGTTACGAGATCATTGGTCTTCCTGTTCGTGGACTAATTCGTCCGTTGTGGAGTCTGAAGAATATTGGAGTAATGATTGACTTCTTGAAAAGCCGACAGAAAGTGAAGGGAATAATTAGGAAGTTCAATCCAGACGTTGTGGTGGGTGTTGGTGGCTATGCCAGCAGTCCTACGCTCAATGCCGCCCATGCCTTGGGAATTCCTTGTGTGATACAAGAACAGAACTCATATGCCGGAGTAACAAACAAGTCTTTGGCAAAAAAAGCGGAGAAAATCTGCGTAGCATACTATGGCATGGAGCGTTTCTTCCCTAAGGAGAGAATTGTGATGACGGGAAATCCGGTTCGTCAGGCTCTTTTAGAATGCAAGAAGACACAACGTGAAGCCCGTAAGACTTTGGGACTGGACGAAGAGCGTAAGACAATTCTCGTGATTGGAGGCTCTCTTGGAGCAAGAACGATAAACGATTCCATCTCTGAGGGGATCGAAGAGTTTGAGAATGCCGGGGTTCATGTGATCTGGCAGACTGGAAAATACTATGCTGAGGAATGCAGGCAGAAAGCGGAGGAATACTATAAAAAGAAGGGTGTTGAGGATGTTGATAGGCATGTACACCCTCAAGCGTTCATAACAGATATGGCAACAGCATACCGTGCTGCGGACATAGTGATCTCCAGAGCGGGAGCGTCAAGCATTTCAGAACTCTGTCTCCTTGGAAAGGCAAGCATACTGGTGCCTTCTCCAAACGTAGCAGAAGACCATCAGACAAAAAATGCACGTGCTCTCTCCGACCGCAATGCAGCTGTTTTCTGCTCTGACGCTGATGCTCGCAAGAAACTGGTTTCTGAAGCTCTTACCCTTATCTCAGACAGCGCAAAGATTTCTTCTCTTGAGAAAGAAGTGAAGAAACTTGCTTTCAACGACTCTGCAGAAATGATAGGAAAGATTGTCATTGAGATTGCTGAGAAGAAAAAACAGAAAGGTTAAAGGGTGAAGAAGGAAAAGAAGAATAAAGAAAAAAAGATATTGATGGTTGCCCTGAATAAGGGCGTGTAAAAAACGGAATACAATGAAAGCAATATATTTCATAGGGGCAGGAGGAATAGGAATGTCTGCTTTGGAGAGATATTTCAACCAGAACGGATATAAGGTTGGAGGTTACGACAAAACACCTTCTGCCCTCACAGACTCTCTCATCTCTGAAGGTATAGACATTCATTTCGAAGACAATATCGATGCTGTCGACAAGGCGTTCAAAGACAAGGAAAGCACTGTCGTTTGCTATACCCCTGCAATCCCTAAAGACCATGGGGAACTGAACTATTTCCTTCAGAACGGATTTATGGTCATGAAGAGGGCTCAGATTCTCGGAATGCTGACAGCCGATAAGAAAGGGCTTTGCTTTGCCGGCACACACGGAAAGACAACAACCTCAACGATGTGCGCACACCTCATGCACCAATCATCTCTCGACTGCAACGCATTCCTTGGCGGAATCTCAAAAAACTACGGCACAAACTATATCCTTTCTGAAAATTCTGACTTCGTCGTGATAGAAGCAGACGAGTTCGACCGCTCTTTTCATTGGTTAAGACCATGGATGAGCGTAATAACCTCCACAGATGCAGACCATCTCGATATCTACGGAACAGAGGAAGCCTATCTCGAGTCGTTCAGACACTATTCAACACTCATAAAACCTGGAGGAGCACTCATTGTGAAAGAAGGAATAAAGGCAAAGATAGAACCGCAGGAGGGTGTAAGACTCTATACCTATTCACGCAACTGTGGAGACTTCCATGCAGAGAACATCCGTATTGCTAACGGCACAATAACCTTCGACTTTATCTCGCCAATAGAGACTGTCTGCAACGTGGCTTTAGGACAGCCAATTCCTGTGAACATAGAAAATGGCGTTGCAGCAATGGCAATGGCGCAGTTGAACGGTCTTACAGCAGAAGAACTGAGAAAAGGAATGGAGACATACGGAGGTGTTGACCGCCGCTTCGACTTTAAGATAAAAGACAGTAGGCACGTTCTGCTTTCTGACTATGCCCACCATCCAAAAGAGGTTATGCAGTCTGCAATGTCGTTGAGGGAGCTGTATTCCGACCGAAAGATCACTGCAATCTTCCAGCCTCATCTCTATACTCGCACACGTGACTTCTACAAAGAGTTTGCAGAGGCGCTGAGCGTACTTGACGAGGTGGTGCTGACAGATATCTACCCTGCTCGTGAACAACCTATAGAGGGTGTCACCTCACAACTTATCTACGACAACCTTGCAGAAGGCATTTCGAAGACTCTTATAAAAAGCACCGAGGTTCTCGACTTCGTCAGCTCGCGCGATTTCGATGTACTGGTGATTCTTGGTGCTGGCGACCTCGACAACAAATGCGGTGAGATTGCTGAGATCATCAAGAAGAAATAGTGTTTCCGTTTTCTTGCGACACCATAGACAAATCAATAAGTAGGTATACATAATTATTTTTTAAATATTCCCTGCATCACCCACTTTTCAACAAGACTACTGACAGAACCGTGAAGAGATATATCATCATAGTAATCAACGTGCTCTTGGCTGTTTACCTCGTATTGGCTGTTACGGCTTTTAATAATCCCAAGCCTACAGTAAGCCACTGTACGAAGGTGATCATTGACATTGCAGACGAGAGCACATACGGATTTCTTGACGCAAAGGAAATAAAGCATATCCTTGTCAGGAAGAATCTCTACCCAATGGGAAGGGAGCTGAAAGACGTGTCAATAAAGAAGATCGAGGAGATACTGTCTGCTTCTCCGTTTGTCAATACCGCACAATGCTGCAAGACAAACTCTGGACATGTGAAGATCACCGTCACACAACGCTCTCCAATTGTCAGGGTTATGAGCGAGAACGGAGCCGACTACTACATAGACGAGAATGGAGGCATCATGCCAAACTCAAGATACACCTCCGACCTCATCATCGTTACCGGAAGCGTGACAAGGAAATTCGCTCAGGAATATGTTTCTCTGCTTACAAAGATAATCATGGGTAGCGACCTCTGGAGGAATCAGATAGAGCAGATAAATGTATTGCCAGACCTCGGCATAGAACTCGTGCCTCGTGTAGGCGACCATATCGTCTTCCTCGGCTACCTGCCTTCCTCCAATGAGGCTTCACAACGAGAGAAGGAGGTTAACGAATATGTTACGGAGAAACTCTCACGATTAGAAAAGTTCTACAGATACGGCCTTTCTGTTGCAGGATGGAACAAATATTCACGCATAGACGTGCAATACAGTAATCAAATTATCTGCAAACGCCATTCTGACAAGGATATTGTGGAGAACCTCATAAAGAAGGAACCAGTAACGGTTACAGAAGAACAAAAAAAGCCTGAAACTCCTTCTGAAGAAACGAAACCAGAGAACAAAGAGGAAAAGAAGGAACCTTCTGTTGAGGTAAAGAAGAAAGATTCGTCGGAATCAAAGAAGAAGAGTTCTACAGAGCCAAAGAAGAAAGAACTTTCTGACACAAAGAAGAAGAGTTCTTCAGAGTCAAAGAAGAAAGAACTTTCTGACACAAAGAAGAAGAGTTCTTCAGAGTCAAAGAAGAAAGATTCCTCTAAAGACAAGAAAAAGAAACAAGCATAGAAAAAAAATAAATAATAATATCCCTATATCCTTTGAAGAGGAGAAAAGGGAACTTAGAGTACTGTAAGATATGCCAGCAAAAGATTTTTACGTAGCCATAGAACTTGGCTCATCAAAGATTACCGGTATTGCCGGACAGAAGAGAATGGATGGCAGCATCAATGTTCTTGCCATTGCCACTGAGCCTTCAGCGACATGTATTCGCAAGGGCGTAGTGTATAATATCGACAAAACGAACCAATGCATCCGCAACATTGTGCAGAAGTTGCAGAACACATTGCAGACAGAGATACGCCTCGTACACGTAGGTATTGGCGGACAAGGAATACGTAGTGTGGCAAACACCCTCGCTGTCGATTTCGATGAAGCAACAGTTGTAAACCATGCTACAATAGACAACATGATGGACGGCAACAGGAACACACGCTATCCTAACCAAACAAAGCTGGATGTTGCACCTCAAGAATATAAGGTAGACTCTCAGTATCAAATAGACCCTGTGGGAATTGAATGCAACCGCATAGAGGGAAACTTCCTAAATATCGTATGGCGTGACGCTTTCTGCCGAAACCTTTACAAATGCTTCGAGCAGAACGGCATGCCAGAACCACGCTATTACCTTACACAGATGGCGTTAGCAGACAACATCCTTTCTGACACAGAGAAAAGGACTGGCTGTGTGCTTGTTGACCTCGGGGCAGGAACAACAACGGTTTCCATCTACTACAAAAATATTCTTCGACATATGGTGACTATCCCGCTTGGAGGAAATAATATCACAAAAGATATCACTTCGTTCCATATTGACGAGATGGAGGCTGAGAAGCTAAAGCTGAAACATGCAGCTGCTTACACAAACTCTACAGAAGTTGATCCGGATATGAAAATCTCAATAGACCCTCAGCGCACCATCCCTTACCGTGAGTTCGTGAACCTTGTGGAGGCACGTGTTGAGGAGATCATCAAAAATGTTCTTGCACAGATTCCTTCTGACTACATAGACAAAATCGGTGGAGGAATTGTTCTTACTGGCGGTGGCGTGAATCTGAAGAACATGGAAACAACGTTCCGTAAGTACTCAAATATTGAGCGCGTACGTGTGGCAAAGACCATAAACAGTAGCGTGAACAGTGCTAAGAACGTTACAATAGAAAATGATGCTATGCTCTGTGCTGCACTCTCTCTGCTCCACAAGGCAGACGAGATGTCTTCTGGACGTCCACTTTCCGAAATAAACAACCTCTTCAGTATTCTGGAAGAAGAGCAACAAAGCGAGACTGTTGTGACACGTGATCCAGCCACACCAAAGCGTCCTGGGCAGGTTCTCACCCGACAGGAGCGCGAGGCAGAGGAAGAAGAGGCAAGAAAGCGTGCTGAAGAAGAACAGAAGAGAAAAGAAGAGGAAGATGCACAAAAGCGCGCAGAGGAAGAGGAGAAGCGTAAGCAGAACTCTTTCATGTCGAAGGTGAAGAAGAACATCATTTCTTTCGGCAAAAAAGTGTTTGAGCCAGAAGAATAGAAAAAGGGTGGTAATTTTTATTGCCCCCCCAAAGGGAATAAGGACTGGGACATTTCTTTATCTTCAAAAAAGAATTTCCCTGAAAAAAGCAGAAAAAAAAGACAGAAACTATGGATAATAACAGACCAAATCTTGTTGACTTCGGTGCTCCGGAGAAGAAACAAAGCATAATAAAAGTGATTGGTGTTGGCGGTGGCGGTGGAAATGCCGTAAACCACATGTACCGTGAGGGTATTCACGATGTTTCTTTCGTGCTCTGCAATACAGACGCACAAGCTCTTAACGACTCTCCAGTGCCTGTAAAGCTGCAGTTAGGAAACGAAGGCCTTGGAGCAGGAAACATTCCAGCACGCGCTCGAGAGGCTGCAGAGGAAACAATCGACGGCATCAGAAACATGCTCTCAGACGGCACAAAGATGGTGTTTATCACAGCCGGAATGGGTGGCGGAACCGGAACGGGTGCTGCTCCAGTCATTGCTCGTGAGTCAAAGGCGCAGGGAATCCTCACCGTAGGCATTGTCACTATTCCTTTCCAGTTTGAAGGAAGAAAGAAAATCGATCAAGCTCTCGATGGTGTAGAGGAAATAGCAAAGAACGTAGATGCTCTGCTCGTTATCAACAACCAGCGCCTACTGAAGATATACCCTGACCTCCCTATTATGCAGGCATTCGGAAAGGCAGACGACACGCTCTCCATCGCAGCAAAGTCAATTGCTGAGATCATCACTGTCCACGGTATCATTAACCTCGACTTCAACGATGTAAAGACTGTTCTCAAAGACGGTGGCGTGGCAATCATGTCTACTGGCTATGGAGAAGGTGAGGAGCGCGTGAAGAACGCCATCAACGATGCTCTCAACTCTCCTCTGTTGAACAATAAAGACATCTTCCACTCAAAGAAAATCCTTCTCGCAATATATTCTTCTGCCGAGGCTAATTCTCAAGGACTGATGATGGAGGAGATGAACTACGTCACAGAGTTCATGGACGGTTTCAAAGAAGATATAGAAACAAAGTGGGGACTCTTCAACGACCCTGAATTAGGCGACAAGGTGAAGGTAACAATCCTTTCAACCGGATTCGGACTCTCAGATGTTGAAGGACTGTCATCACGCGTGAAGAAACAAGATCAGCAGGAGGCTATTCGTGACGCAGAGCGTGCCGCAATGGAAGCAAAGCGTGACGAGCGTCGCAATAAGTACTATGACGATACCGACAACCACTTCGTTCGCCGTGCAGCAAACATCTTCATTTTCAATGCAGAAGACCTCGACAACGACAATATCATTGAGGCTGTGGAGAACACTCCAACAATGAAACGCTCACGCCAGCAGCTCCAAGACCTTGTGAAGCTCTCGGCAGGCACATTGCCAACTACTGAAGAACCACAAACAAAGCCTCAACAGCCTTCTGGTGTTATCAGCTTCGTATAAGAATGAGGTAATGGACTGAAAAAGCAATTTTGCACAACTTGTTATTCCGTAATCAGAAAGGAATAACAAATAGTGCACAGAATTTGTTGGTAGGTACACCTAACAAAACAATACCTCCTGCAGTTACTCTTCCTGCTCTCCGTTTTGAGCGTAAAGGGGTAATTGCAGGAGGTCTGTCATTATACCTTCGAGAGTATGCCATTATACCTTCGGAAGACTGATACCACTAATCTTCTGGTAGACATCAAGTGCATAAACATCTGTCATTCCAGAGATATAGTCTATGACTGCCATGATGCGCGTTTCGAGATCCTTTGAATGAATATCATATTGTGATGCCACACGCCTCATGAGCTGTTGAGAGTAGAAGCGTTTAGGGTAGAAAGCGGCATCAATAAGTTTCTCCATGAGAGTCTCCATGATTGTGAAACCAGAGAGTTCAATGTCGAGAACAGGCTTACTATGATAAATCTTATCTTTGGAAACCTTCTGACAAGCACGATAAGCCGAAAGTTCATATTCTGGAATATGATCTATGAGACTGCCAGTGAATGTTCCAGAGAGAATCTTCTCCTCATTGTCTACAAAAGCGTCAACACAAAGATTCTCTAACTTTCCAATCACACAAGCTCTCATATAGATAATCTTTTCGTTGTTGTCTGTAATGCCCTCGTCTATTATTCTCTGCAGAATCTTATCTTGAACATCTTTCGAGAAGAAGTTCAGCAAGAGTTGCGCCGTTTCATCGTAGCTGAGAATCTTTAGTTTGTTCGCGTCCTCAATGTCCATTATCTCATAACAGATATCATCTGCCGCCTCAACAAGAAAAACAAGAGGGTAACGAGCATAGCAGATCTTTCCGTTAGAATCTTCATGGTGCGGAATACCTAATCGCTCTGCAATCTTGCGATAAATCTCCTTGTCTTCAGTAAAAAATCCGAACTTCCCAGGCTTTATCTTCGCACCACTCTCATAAGGATACTTCACTGTAGAGGCAAGCGTCGGATAGGTCATCACGAAACCGCCATCCCTTCTCCCAAGAAATCTATGGGCAAGGAGTCGGAAGGTGTTCGCATTACCATCGAAATTCGTCACATCGTCCCACACTTCTGGCGACAACAAGTCACGCAACATAGAGCCTTTCCCCTCAGTGAAAAACGTTTGGATGGCTTTCTCACCAGAATGACCGAAAGGCGGATTTCCCATATCGTGCGCAAGACAAGCAGTAGAGACAATCGTGCCAATCTCCTGAATGAGCGTATCCTTCAGTTCTGGAGTCCTTGCCGTGAGCTTCCTCGCAACATCATTTCCCAAAGACATGCCAACACTTGCCACCTCCAAAGAATGTGTCAGGCGGTTATGCACGAAAATGCTTCCCGGCAAAGGGAACACCTGTGTCTTGTTCTGCATTCTCCGAAAGGGTGCAGAGAAAATGAGGCGGTCATAGTCTCTCTTGAACTCAGAGCGGTCGTCTCTTCGTTCGGTATGCCTTGTCTCTTGCCCGAGACGTGTTGTGGTTAAAAGGTTTTTCCAATCCATCATAGCGCAAAAAAGGTGTGCTGATTTTTTTTGTAATGATTGTACTGTATACTGATAATTATTATCTCACAATGCAAAAGTACCGTAAATTTTTATAACAAACAAACTTTTTTTCCTTAAATAAGAAGAATTATGAATAAAAATGAGTATTTTTGCAAATTGTAATAGAAAAACAGTCATTATCACAAAAGAAAAATGGAAATAAGAATCATAAACCGTAGCCATCATGCGCTACCTTCATACGCCACAGAACAGAGTGCCGGAATGGACCTTAGAGCAAATATCGAAGAGCCGATAACACTAAAGCCAATGCAGAGAGCACTGATAAAAACAGGACTCTTCATGGCTCTTCCTCCAGGATTTGAAGCGCAAGTGCGCCCACGCTCTGGACTTGCTCTGAAGCATGGCATCACTGTTCTGAACACCCCTGGAACGATTGATGCCGACTACCGTGGCGAAATAGGTGTTGTATTGATCAACCTCGGCGACAAGGACTTTGTTGTCAACGATGGTGAGCGTATTGCACAAATGGTTATCGCACGCCATGAAACCGCCATCATTCGTGAGGTGGAGGTTCTTGACGATACCGAACGTGGTGCTGGCGGCTATGGTCATACCGGCATAAAATAAGAACATCGCATTTATTAGGTGGGTAAAAAAAAGATTCCCACCGTGAAAAGGTTTAGCATTTTTATAGAACTCACCGTAAATGAAAAAAAGAAGAAGAATCTTCATACTTGCCGTTCTTGCAGCAGTGATATGCACTTTCCAGATAGCAGGAGCAAGGAACGCTGAGGAGAAAAGGAACGGAGACACCCTTCCGGATTCTCTTTCTATTGCCGCAAAGGGAAACAACTCTCTGGATTCTCTGTTTGTAACATCAGAGGGAGACACCCTTCGCTATAAGGATATTGTTCGAGACACCTCTTCACAATACTCCCAACTTTTCCTGCAGGCAGTAGAAGAATTTGTTGTAGGCAACATGAAGCAGGCTTTCGACATGTTCAAAGATTGCATAGCATTAGACTCTACCGCTTCTGAGGCATACTACTATCTTGGGAAATGCTATCTTGCAGAACACGAGGACTCTTTAGCCACTGCCATGATGCTTCGTGCTGCAGAACTTCAACCAGAGAATTCACTCTACAAGGAAGAACTGATTCCAGACCTTCTCGACAAGCAAGACCTTCAGCGTGCTGCGGAGATTGCAGAAGAGATTGTCAGCGACGACCCAGAGCGTTCTGATATTCTCCAACTGCTCATGCAAATTTACGCTCATTTGAAAGACAACGAAAAAGGTCTTTCGGCACTTGAGCGTTTAGAGACTCTCGAAGGGCAGGATGAGAGTTTCACAACTGCAAAGGTGCAGATATACAGTCAAATGGGCGAGGAAGAGAAGGCTTTAGAGGCACTCTCCTCTCTCGTTGAGAATAATCCTCTTGATTTGAACTACAGGGTGATGAGGGGCAACTGGCTCCTCGGACTTGGCAAGAAAGAGGAGGCACTGAAAGACTTGAAGTACGTGCTTGATGAAGAACCAGAGAACGAGAATGCGGTGATGTCAATGATGGACTACTTCCGCAGCGAGGGAAACGACTCCTTGGCAAACAACTATCGCGACAAACTTCTGACGAGTCAGAAGACACAGCAGGACACAAAAATACTCCTTCTAAAACAGGCAATAAGGGCTGCTGAGCAAGAGTCAACAGATTCTACTCGCATTCTGCAACTCTTCGACAAGATTCTCTCCGCAGAACAGCCAAACACAAACATGCTTGAACTGAAAGCGGCTTATATGCAGCTAAAGAAAATGCCAGAGAAAGAGGTGAAGACGGTCTTCGAACAAATTCTCGAAAAAAATCCAGGAAACGGCTGGGCAAGACATCAGCTCATCATGATGGCATGGAGCAACGAGCAGATAGAAGAGATGATACGCCTCGCACAGCCTGCCATAGAATATAACCCAGAGGATTGCAGCTTCGGATATTTCCTCGGAACAGCATATTTCCTTACCGGAAAGACAGAACTCTGCGTCTCTGCTATTGAAAGGGCACTTTCTGTTGCCGATGAGAAAAACGACAAAGGCATAATGGTAGAGATGTACTCTCTTCTCGGCGATGCCTTTTTCCGCCTTGGCGAAAAGTCTCGTGGCTATGCCGCCTACGAGAAATGCCTTGCGCTTGACCCAGAGAAAACGAGCTGTCTGAACAACTACGCCTATTTCCTCTCTCTCGATAAGCGTGACCTTGACAAGGCTGCTGCCATGAGTCTGAAGACCATCAAGGCAGAGCCAGACAATGCCACATATCTTGACACCTATGCTTGGATTCTCTATCAGCAGAAGAGATATGAAGAGGCAAAGATATATATCGACCTTGCTCTGAAATACGACGACAGTGGAGACTCTGCCGAACTTCTAAAGCACAAAAAGGCTATCGAGAAAAAGTTAAGCAATAAGAAATAGCTCGCAAGGCAGGCTGCAAGAAAAAACATATAACAGAAAGAATAAAAGATAAAAAACACAAAGAAACACAACATGAACAAGATAAAATATCTGTTCCTTCTGCCCCTCTGTTTGGCAATAATGGCATGCGGTTCTTCAAAGAAAGCTGCTGAGGGAAAAGAAAACACGGTGAAGATTGAAGAGAACAACAAAAAGCAGGAAGAACAGAAACAACAAGAGCAGAAGCAAAAGCCAGTGGCAGAAAAGCCTTCCATAACAGTCTCACGGTTTGTTTCTGATCTAAAAGTGAACATAGAGCTCGACGGAAGCAAATATTCCCTTGACGGAAAAATCAGCATGAAACGCGGGGAGGTGATGAGAATAAACCTCTCTTTCATGGGATTTATTGAAGTGGGAATCATTGAGTTCTCGCCAAAGGATATTCTCATTGTAAACCGCATGGGAAAAGAGTTCACTCGCATGCCTTACGATGCTTTTGACGCCTTCACACGAAACAATATCACCTATGCAAATATGGAATACCTCGCTTGGGAGAAATTGTATACAGAGAATGGAGAGGCTTCTAATCTCGACAAAGCGATAGAGAATCTCATAAACACGAACATACGCAGTGGAAAACCTGTGAAGGTATCAATAAAGGTTGGCAAGCCTGACACTTCTCGAGACTTCACCACCTATACCACAGTGAAATCGTCTTACAAAGAAGTGGCTCCTGAACTGCTCATGGCTCGCCTAATGGCATTTATGAAGTAGACACCAGACAACATTCTTTCCCCCATTTTCACAAGACACCCCCCATTTTCACAAGACGCCCCTTCAAAAGCGAATCTAAAAGAACCCTACAACACTCTCTCGTTCAATGAACAGAATACTCACTTTTCTGGTTTTCCTCTCTCTGACCATCACTGTTTGCGGACAGACAAACAGTGGTGCAAAGCGTCGTACCCCCACCTCCTCTTCTGTGCGCAAGACATCTTCTAAGCAGTCGACTGCAAAAAAGAAAACAGCAACAAAAAGCAGGAAGTCAACAAAAGGGAAGAAGTCAACAGCAACAAAAACTCCCACCAACGCTTCTATACGTGGCTTAGAGAACCAGCGTGCTGCTGTCAGGAAGAACATAAAGAATCAGGAGTCAGCCCTTAGGCGTAACAAGGAAAACGTTAAGGAGGGACTTAAGAACCTCATGATTCTTACAAGCGATATCCAGACAAGAAAGAAGTCCATCGATAGCATCAATAGCGATATCAACAGCATAGAAAAGAACATAGACATTCTCGAAAGCCAACTTGCCACCCTCAACCAGCAGCTTGCCGACCGAAGAAAGCGGTATGTGAAGGCAATGAGGTATATGAACCGCCACAACACCATCCAAGATCAGCTGATGTTTGTGTTCTCGGCCGAATCGCTTACACAGATGTATCGCCGTAGCCGATTTGTAAGGGAATATGCCGCACATCAGAAGCAACAGGGCGAGCAGATAAAAGCAAAGCAGGAACAGATAGAGGAGAAGAAGGCCATGCTTCGCTCTGCACGTCAGGAGAAAGATGTTCTCTTAGAGCGTGGAAAGCGTGCTCACGCTGAGCTCTTAGGAAAGCAATCAGAACAGGAAAAGGCTGTAAAAAAACTGCAAAACCAGCAGAAAACCATCCAAAGCGTTCTCGACGAGCAGAGAAAGAAAGATGCTGAGCTGAACAAGCAGATTGAGGAGGAGATTGCTAAGGAGGTGGAACGCATCAGAAAACGTGCTGAAGAGGAGGCTCGCCGCCGTGCTGCTGCTGAAGAGGCAGCAAGGAAGAAGGCTGCTGAAGAGATGGCGAGAAAGAAAGCGGAAGCAGAACGTCGTGCTGCTGAGCGTGCAAGAAGAATTGCTGAAGCAAAGGAAGCAGAACGAAGAGCAAAAGCAGAGGCGGCAGAAGCTGCGAAAAAAAGTGAGGCAGAACGTCTGCGAGCAGAACAGCGAGCACGCTCTGCTGAGGCGGAGCGTATTGCTGCTGAGCGAAAGGCTTCGGCAGAACGGGAGCGGGAAGAACGGGAGCTTGCCACAGCAAAGAAAAAGAGCGAAGAAAGGTTCTCTCTCTCTAATACCGACCGACTTGTCAGTGGTGGCTTTGAGAAGAATCGTGGCAGACTGCCAATGCCTGTCACCGGACCTTACCGCATCGTCTCTCATTTCGGGCAATACAGTGTAGAAGGCTTGCCAAATGTTCATCTTGACAATAAGGGCATAAACATCCTTGGCAGCTCTGGCTGCAATGCTCGTGCCGTCTACGATGGTGAGGTGAGTGCTGTCTTTGGCTATGGCGGTCAGATGGTTGTCATGGTGCGTCACGGACAGTATATCTCTGTTTATTGCAATCTATCTTCTGTGAGCGTTGGTCGTGGACAGAAAGTTTCTGCCCGACAAACAATCGGTCGTGTTGCCTCAGACAATATTCTCCAATTCCAACTGCGTAGGGGCAAGGAGAAACTGAACCCTGAAAGATGGCTGGGAAGATAAAAACAAGGCGTTCATCAACCGAAAATAAAGAGTGACTGGTTGACAATGGTTGGGAAGATGGTGAAACCAAAAAACCATATAGGGACCTGGACTATCTTCAACAAAGGGCAACCGCGTGAGCTGCGACGCCCTGGAGGGTAGGGTGTTCTTTCGAGGTAAAAAAACTAAAGAGGTCTTCGATTTGCACTATCTTTAGATAAGATAGGCGGCATCTAAACAAAAAAAATAAAAAATGTGCTTTTTTATTTTGTTTTGTCTTCGATTTGCACTATCTTTGCACTATAATTCATAATGGAGTCATAACACTGATGCGCTCCGAAATTATTCTGGTGAGATTGTCTTGGTTGGTATAAACTACAACAAAGCCACCAAGAAGCATTCTTGCTTAATAGAAAAGTTTTCTACTCATAATAATCCATGAATTTACCATTAAGGGTGGTGATTTATAGAACCACCCTTGAATTAATCAATCTTGCAACCTAACTTATAACGATGAAAAGTATGTACACCTACTTGAACGGGAATGTTTCAGTCAAGGCAAGTGAAAGGATGGACTCGGCATGTTGCGTGGAGACAATGCATCAGGAGGGAGAGGTGTATGCCGTCTTCCGCCTTTCTGTAACTGGCAGTGAGACCTTTGAGGAGCAGATGGAGATGCTTTTTATAGCGAAAAAGAGGTTCTTAGAGACTGTTGGGGAAGGAGGAAGCATTGTCTTTGAGAGATACTTCCTGAGCGATATTGCCAATCAAATAGGAATTGCAGAGAGATATCGTGACACGGTGGCTGCAACATCGTTCATTGGGCAAGAGCCAATGGACGGAAGTAAGGTGGCACTCCTTCTCTGTATGCAGAAAGGAGGGAAGGTGTGGCGCGAGGGCGAGTTCACTATTGCTGAGAGTCATGGATGCCGCCATTATTGGTTGACAGGATTGTCTGCAAAGGGTGCAGACAGTTACGAGGAGACACAAACGCTCTTGCACCGTTATGAAGAACAACTGAAGCGGAGTGGCATGAGCATTGCTGGGAACTGTCTCCGCACGTGGTTTTTTGTAAAGGATGTGGATAGTAATTACGCTGGATTGGTGAGAGGGCGGAGAGAATATTTTGAAGAGATAGAACTTACCCACGACACCCATTTCATTGCGAGCACCGGGATAAACGGAACACCGAGGAACACTGCCTCAAGAGTGCATCTCGATGCCCTTGCTGTGGAAGGAGTGAAAGAAAGTCAGATAGCCTATCTTCATGCCCCTTCACATCTTAATCCCACACATGAATATAACGTGACGTTTGAGAGAGGCACGAAGGTAAGCTATGAAGATTGCTGTCACCTCTGGATAAGTGGTACGGCAAGTATCGACAACAAAGGCGAGATTCTTCACGAAGGGTGTGTCTTGAAACAGACAGAGAGAATGCTTGAGAACGTAGAGGCACTGCTACAAGCAGGTGGAGCAGGGTTCTCGGATGTTGCGTATATGATAGTGTATCTTAGAGATATCGCCGACTACAGAATGGTGAACGAATACCTCGAAGAACGGTTTCCAGAGACTCCAAAGGTCGTTGTGCATGCGCCAGTATGCCGACCTGGATGGCTCATTGAAATGGAATGCCTTGCTGTGAGAGATGAGAGATGAGAGATGAGAGATGAGAGATGAGAGATGAGAGGTGAGAGGTGAGAGGTGAGAGGTGAGAGATGAGAGCTGAGAGGTGAGAGATGAGAGGTGAGAGATGAGAGCTGAGAGGTGAGAGATGAGAGCTGAGAGGTGAGAGGTGAGAGGTGAGAGATGAGAGGTGAGAGGTGAGAGATGAGAGATGAGAGGTGAGAGGTGAGAGATGAGAGATGAGAGGTGAGAGATGAGAGATGAGAGATTAAGACAGAAGGCGGGGAACACCTAACGCAATAACTGGAGGTATTTCTCGATGGCATCACTGATCTCGCTAATGCAGATATACTCATCTGCGGAGTGTGAACGAGAGGAATGCCCTGGACCTAACTTTAGCGACTGCCACGGCATGAGAGCCTGGTCAGAGAGAGTAGGCGAACCAAACGGTTCCATTCCCATTTCTTTTGCACGGACAATGAGAGGATGGGAGAGAGAGATCCTTGAAGAGCGGAGATGGAAGGAGCGTGCCGACACCTCTGAGGAGATGTTTAAACGCACGATGTCGAAGATTTCCTCATTAGAATAAAACTCATTTGAGCGGATATCAACCGTCATGCGACATTCGTCAGGCACCACGTTATGCTGAGTACCTGCGTTTATAATCGTCAGCGACATCTTCACCGGACCAAGGAAAGGAGAGACCTTCTCGAAACGATAGTCGCGAAACCAGAGAATATCGTTGAGAGCCTCGTAGATAGCGTTGCGCCCCTCGTTTCTTGCCGCATGTCCAGAAACCCCATGTGCAACAACGTCAAGCACCATAAGTCCCTTCTCAGCCACTGCTGGTTGCATTGCAGTTGGCTCGCCAACAATTGCAGTGATGTTCTTTTCAAGAATACCAAGAGGAGTGTGAAGAATCTCTGGAAGCAGAGGGATCACCTTTCTGATTCCGTTTACACCTGACACCTCCTCCTCGCAGGAAGCGAGAAAGAGCAGGTTATTGTTGCGATGCTCAGAGAGCAAGATGCGGAATGTCTGAAGTAGCGAGACGAGTCCGCCACCACAATCGTTTGTACCTATTCCATACATTCGGTCACCCTCACGAGCTGGCTGGTGAGGATCTCTCGTCCAGGATGCTACTGGACGCACAGTGTCTATGTGTGCGTTCAGCATGATGGTAGGCCGCTCAGGATTGTAGTCAGGAGAAACGAGCAAGAGATTATTCCCGATACGTATTGGAAAGAGATTCCTTTCCTTCATCCAGTTCTCAAGAATGTCAGTTGCTTTCTCCTCCTCTCGGCTAACCCTTGGAGTTTTTACGAGTTCGGCAAGCAGAGCAACTGCTTCTTCTGTTAGATTCTTTATTTTTTCTTCCATGAGTATATCTTCTTTTTTAAACATCTTTTTCTTTTAAGTAGGTGTGCAAAATTATTTTTATAATGATTGTATTGATTGGTGATGTAGAATCAGTATGTGACATAAAGGAGTGTAGCGACTCCTACTCGACTGTTGTCACTTGCTGATAATGCGCAGTAGGCGATGCAAGGATTATAAAAATAATTTTGCACACCTACTTATATAGAAAATGCACTGCAAAGTTAGTGAAAAAACACAGAAACCGTTACCTTTCGAGACTTTTTTTCCATTTTTCTGACAAAGAAGAGGGAAAAGGAGGTAAAAAAGACAAAAATCTTATGATTCACAAAGAAAAAAGTGTAAATTCTTTTTATTAATGTATATATTTTTGTAACTTTGCAGGTAGATTAAAAAATCAGCATATGCAGACACTTAGTCATCTTTCGGTTTTAATAGACCTTCAGGCAAAGAAATATTCCGACCGCACAGCGTTGGAGTATAAAGACTTTGGAGGCAAGGAGTGGAAAAAAGTTTCGTGGAACGAATTTGCAAAGCAAACACGAAGAGCATCGATGGCGATGCTCGCATTGGGTGTGGGAATACAAGAAAAGATTGGCATCTTCTCGCAGAACTCCCTGCAGTATGTCTACACCGACTTTGGCGCTTGGGGCATTCGCGCTTGCAGTGTGCCGTTCTATGCCACTACGAGTGAAGAGACGATTGCGTTCATGGTTAACGACTCCCACATACGCTTTGTTTTCTGTGGAGAGCAAGAGCAATACGACAAGGCGTTGCGTGTGCAGCATCTCAGCCATTCTTTAGAGAAGATTATTGTTTATGACAAGCGAGTGATTATCTCCACTCACGACCCCTCTTCCATGTACTTCGATGATTTCCTCTGCATGGGCGACAGTGGGCGTTACGAAGGAAGGATGGAAGAGCTGAAGGCATCGGCAACGTTTGAAGACCTTGCCTGCATTCTCTACACCTCTGGAACAACGGGAAATCCGAAGGGCGTCATGCTCTCTCAAGGGCAGTTCCATGCCGCCTTCATTGACAACCATAAAGGCTTGGAACTCTCAGAAGAAGACCGCATTCTTAACTTCCTTCCATTCACGCATATCTTCGAGAAGGGCTGGTCGCTAATGGCACTTACCGAAGGCGCCACACTCATTATAAACACCAACCCACACGATGTGCAAGACTCTATGCGTGAGACCCACCCAACGTGCATGTGTGCCGTTCCCCGCTTCTGGGAAAAGGTATACAGTGGTGTTTTCGAGAAGATCGAGAAAGCCCCTTCTATGAAGCAGAAACTCTTCATGCATGCCTTAGAGGTGGGCAAGAAACACAATATCGACTATCTCAGCAAGGGCAAGAAGCCACCTCTGACACTCCGTTTGGAGTACGGCATGATGGACAAGATGGTGTTCTCGCTCGTTAGGAAACAGCTTGGCTTGGAGAATGCCCATTTCTTTCCTACTGCCGGCTCTTTTGTCTCTCCGAAGGTAGAGGAGTTTGTGCACTCGATAGGAATATTCATGATGGTTGGCTACGGACTTACAGAGTCTTTGGCAACAGTGAGCAACGACCATCTCAGCAAGCCATACACCATTGGCAGTATAGGCAGACCGATTGAGAGCATAGACATAAAATTCTCTGAGGAAGGCGAGATTCTCCTGAAGGGTCCAACAATCACGCAAGGCTATTACAACCGCCCAGACCTCAACGAGACCTCGTTCACGAAGGACGGCTATTTCAAGACTGGCGATGTGGGCTACCTAAAGGATGGAGAGCTATATATCACAGAGCGCATTAAAGACCTTTTCAAAACCAGCAACGGAAAGTATATTGCACCACAGATGGTGGAGTCGAAGATTCTCGTAGACAAATATGTGGAGCAGATAGCTGTTGTTGCCGACCAGAGGAAGTATGTCTCCGCACTCATTGTTCCTACCTACCACCTCCTGGAGGAATATGCTGCAGAGAAAGGCATTAAATACTCAAGTCGTGAGGAACTTGTTGCGAACAAGCAGATAAACGACATGATTGCCGAGAGAATAGAAACCTTACAGCAGTCGTTAGCTGGCTACGAACAGATAAAGCGCTTCACGCTTATGCCACAGCCGTTCTCAATGGAGAAGGGTGAGATAACGAACACGCTGAAGATAAAGCGAAACGTGCTGAACACAAGATATGCGGATGTGATAGAGGCTATGTACCAATAGGCGCACACATCTCTTTCATAATATTAAAAAAACAATTCTGCACACCTATTCTTATAAGAAAACGAAATGATTACACAAGACCAATTGAAGGACGTACTTGACAGAGCAGACGCACTGTTCAAGTATCTCGATATTGACAGAAAGAAAATGGAGTACGAGGAGGAAGACCTGCGTACTCAAGCACCAGATTTCTGGGACGACCCTGTCAGGGCTCAGGAGCAGATGAAGTTGGTGAAGGACATAAAGAAATGGATTGACGGATATAACGATGTGCGCACTGCTGCCGACGAGTTGCAGCTTGCCTTTGACTTCTATAAAGATGAGCTCGTCACGGAAGAAGAGGTTGACGAAGACTATGCCAAGGCGATTGCAGCTATTGAAGCCCTTGAGCTAAGAAACATGCTGCGGCAGAAGGAAGACCCTATGGATTGTGTGCTGAAGATAAACTCTGGAGCAGGAGGAACAGAGGCACAAGACTGGGCACAGATGCTTATGCGCATGTATCAACGTTGGGCAGAGAAGGGTGGCTATAAGGTAACTATCTCTGACCTTCAGGAAGGTGATGAGGCTGGAATAAAGTCGGTTACGATGGAGATAGAAGGAGGGGAGTATGCCTATGGATTCCTGAAATCAGAGAATGGTGTGCATCGCCTTGTTCGTGTCTCTCCATATAATGCTCAGGGAAAGCGCATGACGAGCTTCGCCTCTGTTTTCGTGACCCCTCTTGTTGACGATACCATTGAGGTGTATGTTGACCCTGCCAAGGTTAGCTGGGACACGTTCCGCTCAAGTGGTGCTGGCGGTCAGAACGTCAACAAGGTGGAGACGGGCGTGCGACTGAGATATTTGTATACCGACCCAGACACTGGCGAGGAAGAGGAAATTCTCATTGCCAATACCGAAAGCCGAAAGCAGCAGCAGAACCGTGAGAATGCCATGCGCCTTCTCAAGTCGCAACTCTACGACCGTGCCATGAAGAAGCGCTTAGAGGCTCAGGCGGCTGTGGAGGCGAGTAAGCTGAAGATTGAGTGGGGCAGTCAGATACGCTCTTATGTCTTTGACGACAGAAGAGTGAAAGACCATCGCACAAACTTCCAGACGGGAGATGTTGATGCTGTTATGGACGGAAAGCTTGACGGCTTCATAAAGGCATACCTCATGGAATTCCCTTCTGGAGAATAACCATAATTGAAACTACTTAATTCTTAAAAACTATAAATCACTATGTCACAGAACAAAAAACTATCTAAGGAAGCTCGTCGCGCAAGAAAGGAAGCTCGTGAGGAGCAGCAGGCAAAGTCTGTTATTAAGTGGATTGCAGGTTCACTTCTCCTTCTGACAGTTCTCCTTATTGGTGCATTGTGCCTTATGTAAGGAAAACAAAGAATATCAGACTTTCATGTTCCAGAAAGAACGCACAGGGAATTCGCTCTCTGTGTGTTCTTTTCTCCTTACTTCCCAAAGAGCTCGTTTTGAAGCCCTTTGCAAGGGGAGTGGGTGAATAGAAAGCTGCTTAGGAAGAAGTCAGTGCATAGTGGCACTGTGACTGTTAAAAAAAATAGGCTTAGAGGAAGGGAAAAAGAAGATATGAGCGGAATAGAAACAGAGATAAAGTTTGCGATAAAGAAGAAATTCGGAACACCGTGGAGGGATGAAGCACAGTCGAAAAGCGAGATACGACAAGGATATATCCCTGCCGAGGGATGTACGGTTCGTGTGAGACAACGTGGCGAGAAGGCATTCCTCACCATCAAGGAACACAAAGGTGCTGGAGAGCTCTCACGCTATGAGTTTGAGAAAGAGATCTCTCTTGACGAGGCTGAGCATCTGTTTCTGCTATGTAAAGGGTTTATAGAGAAGACGAGGTATCTTGTTGACTATAGAGGGCATACGTTCGAGATTGACGAATTTCACGGTGAGAATGAAGGACTCTTGCTTGCTGAGGTGGAGCTGCATTCAGAAGAAGAGGCATTTGAGACTCCTGAATATCTTGGTATGCGCGTATCTCATATACCTTACTACTATAACTCATTCATAACAAACCACCCTTACCCAACATGGAGGGAAAAGGTTCCAGAGGAATACAGATAATTCTCCGTACTCCTATTCATCATTCTTTACAACCCTGGAACTCTCTTTTACTCTCCTTCCAAGATAATCTTAGATAAGAAAAAAATGTATAATATTGACGAGATACGTCAAGATTTCCCAATCTTAGGACGTCAGATATATGGAAAGCCTCTTGTTTATTTCGACAATGCTGCTACCACGCAGAAACCACGATGCGTTGTGGAGGCAATGACGGAAGAATACTACAATGTAAATGCGAATGTGCACCGAGGTGTGCACTACCTCTCACAGCAAGCTACCGACCTCCACGAGGAGGCGCGCGAAACGGTGAGACGTTTTCTCAATGCCCGCAATACGAGTGAGATTATCTTCACCCGAGGAACAACAGAGAGTGCAAACCTCATTGTCTCCTCTTTCTCTGATGCCTTCATGGAAGAAGGCGATGAGGTGATCATCTCAACCATGGAGCACCATTCGAACATTGTGCCGTGGCAGCTACAGGCAGCAAAGAAGGGAATAGCCATAAAAGTGATCCCGATGAACGACGATGGCACCTTGGATATGGAAGCTTACGCACGCCTGTTTTCCGAGAAGACAAAGATTGTGAGCGTTACGCATGTCAGCAATGTGCTTGGCACCATAAATCCGGTGAAGGAGATTATTCGTATTGCTCACGAGCATGATGTTCCAGTGATGATAGACGGAGCGCAATCTACTCCGCATTTCAAGGTTGACATGCAGGATTTAGATTGTGAGTTTTTTACCTTCTCCGGACATAAGATCTATGGGCCAACGGGAATTGGAGTGCTATACGGAAAAGAAGACTGGCTCGACCGTCTTCCACCTTATCAGGGTGGAGGAGAGATGATAGAAAGTGTTACGTTTGAAAAAACAGTCTTTGAACGGTTGCCGTTTAAGTTTGAGGCAGGAACGCCCGACTATGTTGCCACACATGGTCTTGCCAAGGCTCTCGACTATGTCTCTACACTCGGAATGGAGAATATTGCTCGCCATGAACAGAAGCTGACGCAATATGCCATGGAGAAGATGAAGGAGATTGAGGGAATGAAAATCTTCGGTATGCAGGATGCAGAGGGGAAAGATGCTGTGATCTCTTTCCAGCTCCGCGATATACACCACCTCGACATGGGAACCTTGCTCGACCGCCTTGGAATAGCAATACGCACGGGACATCACTGCGCCCAGCCACTCATGGAACGCCTTGGAATAGCAGGCACGGCACGTGCTTCCTTTGCTCTGTATAACACGTTTGAGGAAATAGATACGTTCATTGCTGGAATAGAGCGTGTGAACAAGATGTTCTAAAAACAAACAAATACCGGTTTCTCCGGAAAAGAAAATCAATTACGCTATGCTTGAAAGCCATTACTACGAGAATCTGATAGAAGCAGGATGCGACGAGGCAGGGCGCGGCTGTCTTGCCGGTGCTGTCTATGCCGCTGCCGTAATCTTACCTCCCGACTATAAGAACGAACTTCTGAACGACTCTAAGCAGCTGACGGAGAAGAAGAGATACCTGCTTCGGGAGGTCATAGAGCGTGATGCCGTGGCGTGGGCGGTTGGTGTTGTCTCTCCAAAGGAGATTGACAAAATAAATATCTTGAACGCCTCTTTCCTCGCCATGCACAGAGCCCTCGACCAACTCAAGGTGCACCCAGAGGCTTTGATAATAGACGGAAATCGGTTCAAACCATATTTCCCCCTTTCCTCTGATGAGGAGCGTGAGAAGAAAGCACTTCCATATGCCACTATCGTAAAAGGTGATGGGAAGTACCTTTCTATTGCTGCTGCCAGCATTCTTGCTAAGACATACCGTGACGATTATATGAACTCCCTCGCAGAGGAATACCCACAGTATGACTGGCTCTCAAACAAGGGCTATCCAACAAAGAAACACCGTGAGGCAATAAGACAATATGGAGTGAGCCCCTACCACAGACTCTCTTATAACCTCTGTGGCACGGGAGAACTGCCTCTTGTGTTCCCAGAAGAATAACAGTTTCGTTTCGTGCTCTCTCACTAACGAAGGAAATCATCAGAAACAGACGCACGGTTATTGCTAAAAAAAATGATTCTGCATACCTATGTTAAACTGAAACTCTGAAAAAAATTTTATAACGAAACTCTGAAAAAGAGAAAAAACTTGCTTTATTCACACCACCCTATTTCTGATCCTTGCCTATGAAAGTAAATCAATTCAGTCTCTTGCCAGTAAATATCAAGCGAGTCTTAGAACGCTGTAAGGTGCCATACCATATCGATGAGGATTTTGTGCTGACCGATTTCGAGACTCTGCCCATGCCAGAAGATTTCCGCTTTATGCGTTGCACCTTTGTTGCTCTCTGCCTTCAAGGGAAAGGAAGCTATAACATGGGTACGATAGAGCGTGACGTGCATCCGAACGATATCATTATAATTACAGAAGGGCAGGTGTTGGGAGATATATCTCTATCTCCCGATTTCAAGGGAATAGGCGTGTTTATCTCTAATGAGTATATGCTCGAGATAATTAGAGATATCAGTGAGGTAACAAACCTTTTTGTCCTATCAAGAGAGCATCCGGTGTTCACGCTCACATACGAGGAGGTGGACGTCTTCAGAAAGTATCTCGACATAATAAAGATAAAGGTCAGCGACCAGACACATGCATTCAGAAAACAAATCACCGGAACATTGCTCGGAGGCATGATCTACGATATTTGCAACGCTGCGGTACGCATCACCAACACTACAGACACCAAACGAATGAAGGCCTTTGACGTCTTTGAACGCTTCGTGCGTCTTGTGGAAAGGAATTTCCGTGAGAACAGGAATGTGGGGTGGTATAGTGAGCAGTTGGGACTGTCGTCGAAGTCGCTTCTTGAGATGGTGAAGAGAGTTAGCAACCGTACGCCGAACGAATGGCTCGACCTCTATACCAGTCTGGAGATACGCCTTCTGCTGATACACACCACGAAATCTATCAAGGAGATTTCTGACGAGTTGCATTTCGGAAACCAGTCGTCGTTAGGAAAATTCTTCCGAGCACATGTGGGGAAGTCGCCTTCTGAATATCGTCAGAAGAAATCATGATGGCGTAGTGTTTTGTTTCAAGAAACGTATTCTGTTTGCTTGATGATTTCTTTACAGAACCTACGGCATAGAAGGTGCAATAGAAAGCCGCAGAACCTAATGTTGAATTATTAACGAACAATTGTTTTTTCTTCATAGATGTAAATATCAGAATTTTCTCGGCTTGCTGGAACAATTCACGGATTTCCTCCATGTTAGTGAGTCTCTAGCTATTGGCATATTCTCTGACGAAGACACTGCGTTTAAGTTTCTGTTAAGTTTCTGTTTAAGCCTCTGTTTGAGTCGCTGTTTAGTCCTTTTGAGTCCCTTTCTGGCGCCTTAAAGGGTCCTCAATGAGTCCTCATCGCTCCTCATCGTTGAGGGAGAATTTTCAAATTCTCGAGTGCGAACTTGTCAGGAGCTCTTCTGTCAAGTTTTCGAGTGCAAAGTTACTACTTTTTTTCGCAACATGCAATAGTTGTCCCGAACGCAGGAAAACTTTGTCCTGAATTTCGAACACTAAGAAATCGAACTGCCTCTAAAGGGTTGCAAAGCAACCCAAAATATTGCTTGCGAAAAAAGGCTGAGAAGTGAAAAAAGTAATGAGTTAAGGTGTTAAGGTTGCAAGGTGGAAAGGTTGCGAGATGGGAAAGAGAAAGAGCTAAGGCCTCGAGACAAAACCTTAACACCTTAACACCTTAACTCCTTACTTTTTCTTACTTGGACGCACATACGCAAAAAAACTCATATTGCCAATAACCCCAAATAAGGTCATAAAGCAGACGCCCAAATTCAGCTTCCTCCTCCAGTATCCTTTTTTTTGGAGTGCTTGCACTCCTTTCGAGGCTATAAGTCTATGTATTCTCTAATTTATAATTTTAAATAATTATTTATAGAGAGGATATATACATATATATCGCGCGCGTACGCGCGATACACAGTAGAGTTACGAGGTTAATGTTTTGTGGGAGGAAGTGAAAAAAGTAAGGAGTTAAGGTGTTAAGGTGTTAAGGTTTTCTGCTCGAAAATCATAAAAACACATAATCACTCACAATTCTCATGCATTTTTTTATAGATCATGAAATTGCATCGTTCCACAGGGTTTATCGGTTGTACCGAGAATGGTTATTTGCAGAGATTGCATCCCTCACATTTCGAGAGCTCACCACGGAATCGCTTGTCGATGAGGTAGTGGAGACGGTCGCGGAGAGGAGCAAGAGGAATATTATCCACCACCTCGGTGATGAAAGCCGTCTGCAATAGCATGCGAGCCTCTGGGAGTGGTATTCCTCGCTGCTGCATGTAGAAGAGCGCCTTGTCGTTTAGTTGACCAATGGTTGAGCCGTGGGAACATTTCACATCATCGGCATATATCTCCAACATTGGTTGCGTAAACATACGAGCGGTCTTTGTAGAAAGGAGGTTCTGGTTTGTCTCCTCGCTGAGAGTTTTCTGTGCCTCTTGGCGTACAAGCACCTTTCCTGCAAAAGCACCTACTGCATTTCCGTTGAGAACGTACTTATAGAGCTCGTGACTCTGGCAGTGAGGAACAGCATGGTCGATGAGGGTGTTGTTGTCAACATGCTGGTCTTTGTCGGCAATCACAGCACCATTCACCCAGCATTCCGCGCCCTCTCCAACGAAAGAAAGTCGTGTGGTTTGTCTTGTCTTTCCGTTGTGAAGGGTGATAAGGTTATGGTGTACACGTGAATTGCGCTGCTGAGAGATATAGGTGTTTGAGATGAGTGTGTTTCTTTGATGTGTCTCCTCGAGACCGTAGATTTCCACTGAAGCATTCTCTCCAGCATAGACCTCGACGACCTGTGTGGTTAGGAATGCCCTGTCGTCTGCACTGTGGTCGCAAAACAGAATCTTCACCTCTGCATTCTCCTCAGCAATAATGAGAACACGGCGGTTGACCATCATGTCTACGTCAGCACGAAGGATGTTTACAATCTGAATAACCTTCTCAACCAGACAGTTGCGAGGAATGAAGACAATGAGCCCGTCTTGTGCAAGGAGGGTGTTCAGAGAGGCGATAGAGTCGTTGTGAGCAGAGGCGAGACGGTTATAGAACTTTCTTGTCAACTCCGGATTCTTCTTTGAAATCTCGCAGAGCGAACCAATAACAACCCCCTCTGGGAGTTCCACCTTTGGCAATACCTTGTTGTAGAAACTATCGTTGACAACGAAGTAGAGGAGGGTGGAGAGGTTTGGCACGTCACACTTAAAGGCATTGTAAGGATTTACTGGAATTTCAAGGCGGTTTATGTTCACTCCGAGGTTGGGAGCGAAGAAATCCTGAATGTCAGTATATCTGTATTCTTCCTCTTTCCTTGTGGGCAAAGGCTTGCTCTTGAGCAACGTTAGCGCATCTTCCCTCGGTGCGTTCATTGTCTCACAGCTATGTCCGTTTATTACGTCCTTATAGCTTTCGAAGAGTTCTATGTATTGTTGTGTTGAATCTTTGTTCATTGTAGAAATAAAATGCGTTAGCCCTTGTTTTCTGATTCCGTTACCTCCGCTTTTATCCAATCATAGCCGCGGCTTTCTATCTCCTTTGCTAATTCCGGACCTGCGGTCTTAACAATCTTTCCATTCCAAAGTACATGAATGACGCTTGGCTTGATCATCTCAAGAAGACGCTCGTAGTGAGTAATCACGATTGTGGAGGTCTTTTCCGTATGAAGCATGTTAACACCCTGTGCAACGATACGCATGGCATCTACGTCAAGACCAGAGTCGGTCTCGTCAAGAATGCTTAGCGTAGGCTCAAGCATTGCCATCTGGAAAATCTCGTTGCGCTTCTTCTCGCCTCCAGAGAATCCTTCGTTCACGGAGCGGTGAGCAAGCTTGTTGTCAAGCTCCACAATCTTCCGCTTCTCTCTCATGAGCTTCATAAACTCACTGGCATTGAGAGGGTCGAGCCCTTGATACTTTCGCTTCTCGTTTATGGCAGCGCGCATGAAATTTGTCATAGACACCCCTGGAATCTCTACTGGATATTGGAAAGAGAGGAACAGTCCCTCGTGGGCACGGTCTTCTGGACTCATTTTCAGAAGGTCCTTTCCGTTATACCATGCTTCTCCCTCAGTAACCTCATAGAGAGGATTTCCTACGAGTACGGCAGAGAGCGTTGACTTTCCTGAACCATTTGGTCCCATTATGGCATGCACTTCCCCATCTTTTATGGTAAGGTTAATACCTTTCAGTATCTCTTTGTCGCCTATTCTGGCATGTAAGTTCTTTACTTCAAGCATATTGTTTTCTTTGTCTTTTTTCTATTACAGTGCAAAAGTACAAAGAATTTTTCTATTTTTCAGCATGTATTCCAAAAAATATTATTTTTTATATGGTTATTTCTATTTTTTTAGTTACCTTTGTAGGGGAAAATAATATAATTCAAAGTAAGAGAACCTATTTTTTCGTATAATAAAATAAGAAAAGAAAGGGTGGCTAACTTGCTGAAGAAATAAGAAAAAGAATATCTGATTTATGAACATTTCTGTTTATTGCTCAGCGAACAATGATATCGACAAGAGGTATTTCTCCGCAACGAGGGAGTTGGGACTGTGGATGGCAAAGAATCGGCATACCCTCGTTTGGGGAGGTGGAAACTGCGGACTGATGGGATGCATCGGTGATGCGGTACATGATAACGGTGGAAGGACAATTGGTATGGTGCCAAGGGCGCTGGAGAAAAGTGGCAGGGTATCGGAGAAAATCGACGTCCTCTTTCCTTGCGACTCTCTCACAGACCGTAAAGACTTGATGATTCTACATTCTGATGTTGCCATTGCACTTCCTGGAGGCATTGGCACCTTGGACGAAATCTTCACTCAAGCAGGTGGAAACACCATCGGTTTTCACGGAAAGAAGGTGATTGCTTACAATATCTGCGGATATTTTGACACAATGATTGCCATGCTCGACTTCATGCAAGAAGAAGGAATGGTTCGCGGTCATTGGACAGATTTTATAACTGTTGCTTCTTCTCTTGAAGAGATTTCAGAACTCTTGAAGCAGGAATAAATAATACAGGGCGAAAGACTTTTCTCGTTTATGAAAGAGAAAAAGTGCAGTGCCTTTTTGCTAAGTCGTAAAGAATCACTAAATTTGCAGAAAAAAATAAGAAGAGAAGTATTTCTTAAATGTAAATTGGTGTGCAAAATTATCAGAAATAAAAAGAAATAATGGCAAACTTTGAAGAATTAGGAGTTTCTCCGATAATTCGTAAGGCGATTGAGGAGATGGGGTTCGTAATGCCAATGCCCGTTCAAGAGGCTGTTATCCCTCACCTTCTTTGTCAGGAAGGTGAAGATGCAGGTAGGGATGTTATTGCGCTTGCGCAGACGGGAACAGGAAAGACAGCCGCTTTTGGTCTTCCTCTCCTCCAGCGTCTCGACCTCTCTAACCGTGTTGCGCAAGCTGTTGTGATGTCTCCAACGAGAGAACTGTGTCTACAGATAAGCGACGATCTGAAGGATTTCGGAAAATACATTGACGGTCTGAGGGTTACTGCCGTTTATGGCGGTGCACCGATAGACTCTCAGATTCGCCAGTTGAAGAAAGGCTCACACGTCATTGTGGCAACACCAGGACGCCTTGTGGACCTTATAGAGCGTGGGGTGGCTGATATCACCACAGCCTCTACAATTGTTCTCGATGAAGCAGATGAAATGCTCAATATGGGCTTTGCAGATAGCATCAATGCTATCTTCGATCAACTCCCTGCAGAGCGTAGAGTACTGCTCTTCTCTGCAACAATGTCGAAGGAGGTGGAACGTGTGGCACGACAGTATCTCTGTAACCATAAGGAAATTGTTGTTGGCTCAAGAAACGAGGGCGCAGAGAATGTTGACCATACCTACTATCTTGTGCATGCAAAAGATAAATACCTGGCATTAAAGCGTATTGTGGACTATTACCCGAAGATATATGGCATTATCTTCTGTCGCACGAAGATAGAAACTCAGGAGATTGCCGATAAGCTCATTCGTGACGGATATAACGCAGAATCTCTGCATGGCGACCTCTCTCAGCCGCAACGTGACCAGACGATGCAGAAGTTCCGCCAGCACACCATCCAGCTTCTCGTGGCAACTGATGTGGCTGCTCGCGGTCTTGACGTTACAGACCTTACACACGTGATTAATTACGGTATGCCAGACGATAGCGAGTCGTATACCCACCGCTCTGGGCGTACTGGTCGGGCGGGAAAGAAGGGTTCTTCAATAGCCATTATACATAGTCGGGAGCAATATAAGGTTCGTGAGGTTGAGAAAATCATCCAGAAGAAATTCGTAAAGGGCACCCTCCCTTCTCCTCAGGAAATCTGTAAGAAGCAGTTGTTCAAGGTTATGGACCAAATCTCAAAGGTAGATGTTGACGACGAGACAATAAACCCTTTCATGGAGGAGATTCAGCGCCACTTTGAGTATTTCGACAAGGACGATATCATCAAGAAGATTGTGATGATGGAGTTCGGGCATTTCCTGGAATATTATGCGGAAGAGCCAGATATCGAGGAACCTTACGAGGCGAAAGGACAGAAGGGAGAGAAAGGAAACAGGAGGAAAGACAGTAACGGCAGAGACCGCGGACCAGAGCGAAAGGCACAGAAGGGCTATGCTCGCCTGTTTATAAATCTCGGAAAAGCAGAAGGCTTCTATCCTGGAGAAGTGATGCAGTTCATAAACCAGCATGTCTCCAGTCGTGGAATGAACGGTCAGGGACAGCGTCAGGAGGTAGGGCATATCGACCTTATGTCTCATTATTGCTTTATAGAGGTTCCGGAGCGTGATGCCAAGAAGGTGATGGCTGCCCTTGACGGTGCCAGTTACCATGGCAGGCAGGTGCGTTGCAACGCTGAGGGGACAGGAAAGCCAGAGGGAACGTTTGATGCTCCCGTTTCGCGCACTCGCCGTCGCAGCGATGGCACTCGCATTCCTAAGCCTGGAAAGAAGAAGAACACTCAGAAAGGTGAGTTCCAAGCTGACGATTGGCGCTCGCTGATGTCAGGTGCAGAGATCGCACTCCGTGGCGAGGAACCCGACTTCTCTGAGGAGGGTTGGGCAAAGCGCAAGCCTCGGAAGAAGAAATAAACCCACGAAGTGAGAAAAAAGGAAATACTGATAAACTTAAACAATATACTTATGAGAAAAACAATTATTGCTATTCTTGCCACTATGGTATGCTCTGGAGCAGCAGTGGCACAAGAGTCAAAGACATGGAATCCGAATCTCTCGGGTGGGAAGTATCGCAATCCGGTTATTAACGCTGACTATTCCGACCCAGATGTTTGTAGAGTTGGAAACGATTACTACATGACATCATCAAGCTTCGCAAACTTCCCAGGGCTTCAGATTCTACACAGCACAGACCTTGTGAACTGGAAACTGATTGGTGCAGCTTTGAAAGACAACTATCCGGTTCTTCCAGAATACCAAGGTACAGATCTTGACTGGAGGAAGAAAATCCAGCATGGAAACTACGTATGGGCACCAGCCATACGCCATCATGACGGCTGGTTCTATATCTATTGGGGAGACCCAGATCAAGGACTCTTCATGGTAAAGACGCAAGATCCAGCAGGCATGTGGTCGGAACCTGTTTGTGTGAAGGCAGGAAAGGGAATGATTGATTGCTGCCCGTTGTGGGACGAAGATGGCAAGGCATATCTCTCTCACGGCTGTGCAGGCTCAAGAGCAGGTGTGAAGTCTGTGCTGTTTGTTGCCCCGATGTCTGCAGATGGCACAAAGGTGCTTGGACCGTCAAGGATTGTCTATGACGGTCATGAAGACCAGCCAACCATAGAAGGCACAAAGTTCTATAAGCGCAACGGCTACTACTATATCATGTCGCCAGCAGGAGGCGTGAAGTACGGCTGGCAGGTTATTCTCCGCTCTAAGAACCCTTATGGTCCTTACGATGAGTATGTTGGCTTAGCACAGGGAAAGTCAAAGGTGAATGGCCCTCACCAAGGAGCGTGGGTAGACACGCCTTCCGGAGAAGATTGGTTCTTGCATTTCCAAGACAAGCATGCCTACGGACGTGTTGTTCATCTGCAGCCAGCAAAATGGGTAAACGACTGGCTCGTGATTGGTGACGACAAAGATGGAGACGGTTGCGGAGATGCTGTGGCAACATGGAAGAAGCCTAACCTCCAGTCGTCTGGAAACTTCCAGCCAGCAGAAGACGATGAGTTCAACGCCACCTCCCTTGGTCTGCAATGGCAGTTTGAGGGTCCTTACAGCCATTATTGGTATTTCTGCGATGCAAAGAAGTCAAAGCTTCGCCTTTATGGCATTCAGCAGCCAGAGGGCTTTGTGAACCTTGCTGACATGCAGAACACGCTCATGCAGAAGTTCCCTACCGAGAACTTCACAGTAACAGCCAAGATGAAGTTTATTCCAAATCCAGGCAATAAGAACAAGGGTGAGGAAGCCGGCTTTATCATCAAGGGTCAAGACTATGCTGCCATAAAGCTCATCACCACAGCAGAGGGTTGCAAGATGCGCTTTGTGAAGTGTGAGAATGCCATGAAGGGAAAGAAGGAGCAGACACTTGCAGAGATTCCTGTTTCTTTGGAGTCTCTTGAGAAGCCTTACACTCAGAAATATGCTGTAGACGATATTCCTCAGCCTCGTCTCGCAACACCAGACATCTATGTTCGTGCCGTGGTGAAGAGTTCTGGCATCTGCAACAATATCAAGTCTACTGCCCAGTTCTATTACAGCCTTGACGGCAAGAAGTACGTGAAGTTCGGAGAGCCGTACAGCGTAAAGGAAGGAAAGTGGATTGGTGCGAAGGTTGGATTCTTCAACTGCCGCTCTTCTGTTAGCAACGATGCTGCCTTCCTCGATGTTGACTGGATAAGATTTACGAAATAAAACCACTTTTACGGGGAATTCATGTCTTCATGGATTCCCTATATTTTTTTAGGACAGGAGGTGTGAATCCTTCTTATAGAATCTTGCTTCCTCTTATATCCTAATTTCTCTATCCTGCTTCCTCTTATATCCTAATTTCTCTATCCTGTTTCCTCTTATATCCTAATTTCTCTATCCTGTTTCTTTTCAAAAAAACAATTCAGAAAGCCTATTACATGGAAAAACTGCTACACTATTGCTGGCGACATCGCATATTGCCCTTCTCTGGTCTAAGAACAATTGACGGAAGGGCGTTAGATGTCATTGACCCTGGTATGTTGAATACAGATGCTGGTCCGGATTTCTTCAATGCAAAGATTCGGATAGATGGAGAAATGTGGGTGGGAAATGTCGAGATTCATGAGAGGCAACAAGATTGGTATGCCCATAAACATGATACGGATGCTGCGTATGATAATGTCATACTCCATGTTGTAAGGAAAAGCGAGAAAAACAATGCAGAACGCACTGTGATAACTAAGAATGGAAGAAAGATTCCGGAATTGGAAATCGATGTGCCAGAGCATGTGCAAAGGAACTACCGTGAACTCTTGGAACGAGACACCTATCCTCCTTGCTATCAGATAATTCCGACTCTCCCATCCTTGATGGCACACTCTTGGATGGCAGCCCTTCAGGTGGAACGTCTGGAGCGCAAGACTCTTGATGTCACAAACATTCTTCATGCCCTGAACGGTGACTGGGAGCATGCTTTCTTCGTTGTTCTCGCACGTAGCTTCGGCTTAGGGAACAACAGTGACTCTTTGGAAATATGGGCACGCCATCTCCCGCTAAACAGTGTTGCCCACCATCGTGACGACCTTTTTCAAGTAGAGGCTTTCTTCCTTGGAATGGCAGGTATGCTCGATGAGAACACACTCCGAGAGCGCACGAAAGAAAAAACACTCTCCGACCCTTACTTCCAGAAACTCTCAGCAGAATATCAGTATCTCCGCCTAAAATTCCGACTTTCAGAACCTCCACAGCTCACTTGGAAACTGCTTAGAATGCGCCCTCAGAACTTTCCACATATTCGCATAGCACAGTTGGCGAAACTGTTTCATGAGGAGTCAACATCTCTTTCCAAACTATTAGCATGTAAGCACATAAAAAATGTTCATGAACTCTTGGCACACGGAGTGTCCCCTTATTGGGAAACGCACTATACCTTCGGCAATGAGAGCCAGGGAAACAGTAAACAGTTGTCTAAGGCGAGCGTTTCTCTAATTGCAATAAACTGTGTCGTTCCGATTCTTTTTGCTTACGGAAGAACCATGGGAGACGAAAGCTATTGCGATAAAGCACTTGAACTGCTTGACTCAATAAAAGCAGAAGATAACACAATAACACGAATGTGGCAGAAAGTAGGACTAAAAGTAAGCAATGCAGGAGATTCTCAAGCTTTAATTCAATTAAAGAAGCAATATTGCGACAGAAAGGATTGTTTCCGCTGCCGCTTTGGCTATGAATATCTTCGAAAACAGTAACAAAAACCTCAGAAAAAGCCTATTTAAATAAGGTATAGTGGTTAAAAGAACGACATTCATCTTGATTTTCGATAAATTTTTAACAAAATGTAGTGGTAAATGTAAATTTTTCGTACATTTTGTTGCAGGAAAAGAATTTTATGTGTAACTTTGCAACCAGAAAACAAAAACTATCAAAAAATAAAAGGTAAAAAGATAATAATAACCAGTAAAATTTTATCAAGATGAAAGCAGCAGAAGTTCTCGACGATATCAAGCGTCGATTTCCTAATGAGCCTGAATATCATCAGGCAGTAGAAGAAGTTCTTGGAACAATTGAAGAGGAATACAACAAGCACCCAGAGTTTGAGAAGGTGAATCTCATCGAGCGTCTGTGTATTCCTGAAAGAATATATACATTCCGTGTTACATGGGTAGACGACAAGGGACAGGTACAGACAAATATGGGCTACCGTGTTCAGCACAACAACGCTATTGGTCCTTACAAAGGTGGTGTTCGTTTCCATAGCTCTGTGAACCTTGGCATCTTGAAGTTCCTTGCTTTCGAGCAGACTTTCAAGAACTCACTCACAACATTGCCTATGGGTGGCGGTAAAGGTGGTTCTGACTTCTCTCCACGTGGAAAGTCAAATGCTGAGGTGATGCGTTTCTGCCAGGCTTTCATGCTTGAGCTTACAAAGCATATTGGTCCTGATACAGACGTTCCAGCAGGCGATATCGGTGTTGGTGGTCGTGAGGTAGGCTACATGTTCGGCATGTACAAGAAACTCACACACGAGTACAGTGGAACCTTCACTGGTAAGGGTCGTGAGTTTGGTGGTTCGCTCATTCGTCCAGAGGCAACAGGCTACGGAACTGTTTACTTCCTCCGTGCAATGCTCGCCACACGTGGTGAAACAATCGAGGGCAAGAAGGTACTGATTTCAGGTGCTGGAAACGTTGCTCAGTATGCTGCAGAGAAGGTTCTCCAGCTTGGCGGAACTCCAATGACAATGTCCGACTCTGACGGTTATATCTACGATCCAGACGGCATCACTCGCGAGAAGCTTGATTATATTATGCAGCTGAAGAACGAGTATCGTGGTCGTATCAAGGAATATGTTGACGAATATCCAACAGCGAAGTATGTGGCAGGAGCAAAACCTTGGTTTGAGAAGGCAGACATCGCTCTCCCTTGCGCTACTCAGAACGAGCTGAACGAAGAGGCTGCAAAGGCACTTGTTGCTAATGGAGTTATCGCTGTTTGTGAGGGTGCAAACATGCCTACTACTCCAGAGGCTATCAAAGTGTTCCAGGAGGCAAAGTTGCTTTATTCTCCTGGTAAGGCATCAAATGCTGGTGGTGTTTCTGTTTCTGGTCTTGAAATGACTCAGAACTCAGAGCGTCTTTCTTGGACAGCAGAGGAAGTTGATGCTAAACTCCTTTGGATTATGGAGAATATTCACGAGAACTGCGTGAAGTATGGTACAGAGCCAGACGGTTACATCAACTATGTCAAGGGCGCTAACGTAGCAGGATTTATGAAGGTTGCTAAGGCTATGATGGCTCAGGGCGTACTCTAAATCCTAACAATATAAACAAAAACAACACAACACACAAAAAATAATGGGGATATACTCAAATGAGTGTATCCCCTTTTCTATAAGTAGGTGTGCACAATTATTTTTATAATGATTGTATTGATTGGTGATGCAGA
>CALZTP010000002.1 GCA_945829115.1 uncultured bacterium
CCGGCAGTGACTCTGGTGGTGGCAGCGTGAACCCTGGAACTGGTGACATGGAGCCGTAAACAATAAACCGTGGGGCGTAACCAATAAACCGTGGGGCGACGTTTACAATCTGTTCATCAGGGAAATGTTAACTTGTTACCCGTTAACTTGGTGTTTTTGTTCTGAATGAGAATCCTTTGTGGGTTATTCACTCTCAGCGGGGGTCAGAGGGACAGGTCTGTTCCGCTAAACCTTTTCTACCAGTCTCTCTGACCCTCCAATCGCTCCGAGCCCTTTTTTTATAATTCTTATCTAAACTCAACGTTGTTAACGTAGTCGTGTTAAGCACCCAGAGTTAGGGTTGATAGTATTTCTTATACCACTCTGCGAAAGCACGAAGTCCATCTCTTAGAGAGGTGGAAGGCTTGAAGCCGAAGTCCTGCTCCAGTGGCGTTGTGTCGGCAAAGGTTACAGGGACATCACCAGGCTGCATTGGAACGAGCTCCTTATGAGCCTCGAAATCATAATCAGCAGGCAGCACCTTGGCAGCAATGAGCTCCTCTTGAAGAATTGTTACGAAGTCAAGGAGGTTCTCCGGACTGTTGTTACCGATGTTATACACCTTGTAAGGCGGTATTGGCAATCCATCCTCACCATTCTCCTTCTCTGGCGCATGCTGCATGATGCGCACCACACCCTCCACGATGTCATCAACATATGTGAAGTCACGCTTGCAGTGACCGTAGTTGAAGATCTTTATTGTCTCACCCTTCACCAGTTTATTCGTGAATCCGAAGTACGCCATATCAGGACGCCCCGCAGGACCATAGACAGTGAAGAATCGGAGACCTGTTGACGGGATGTTATAAAGCTTCGAATAAGCATGAGCCATCAGCTCATTACTCTTCTTCGTGGCAGCATAAAGCGACACAGGGTTATCAACCTTATCGTCTGTGGAATAAGGCACCTTCTTATTTGAGCCATACACAGAAGAAGAGGAAGCATAGACAAGATGCTCCACCTCATGATGTCGACATGCCTCAAGAATGTTATAGAACCCAATGAGGTTCGACTCGATATACGACCCAGGGTTCGTGATGGAATATCGCACACCCGCCTGAGCAGCAAGGTTCACAACCACAGAGAAATTCTCTTCCGCAAAGAGTTTGTCGATGACTTCTTTGTCAGCAAGGTTCGCCTTTACGAAACGCCAGTTACGTTCAAGACTCTCAATCTCTTTCAGACGCTCATGTTTTATGTTGACATCATAATAGTCGGTTATCGAGTCTAAACCAACAACACGAATATCCTCTACATCATGGAACAAACGCTTTACAAGGTTTGAACCAATAAAACCCGCAGCACCAGTAACGAGTACTGTCTTTCCGTTCAGTGAAACATTATTCTGTACCATATTTCTCACACGCTTCTTTATAAGTATCTAAACTTCCAATATCAAATCTAAGGTTCTCACCAGTGCCAGCCATCTTCCATGCATGCATTGTTGTATGCTCACAAAGGTAATGAGCAAGATTCCCAGGAGCATCCTTTCCACAACCATTTTCTACCGACCTGAGCACAAGGTCGAGATCTTTCTTCAGGTAGATATAGAACGGAGGCACAGCCCATGTGCTCTTTGGGTTCTGTGGTTTCTCCTCCATGTTCAGCACACGATTATTCTCATCAAGAACAACAACCCCCGTTCTCTGCAGCTTTGCCAATTCCTTTTGCTCGTGACACATTATGCAAGAACTGCCCTTCTCCTTCGCAAACTTCACGAAATCAGCAAAAGAGAAGAAAAGGAGGTTGTCGGCAGCCACCACCAACATATCGTCATCAATCTTCAGCTTGTCTATTGCATATAGAAGGTCACAAACAGCACCAAGACGAGTGTCGTTCGTTTCCGTGCCATCGTCAACAATGGTCACCTTCTTCTGATAAGAGAGACTCTTCGCCCACTCTTCGAAGATACCAGCGAATTTATGATTCGTGATGATGATATGCTCATCAATCTCTGGAATGGCGTCTATATCGTCTAACATCCTCCCAAGAATGGTCGATTCTCCAATCTTGAGAAGAGGCTTGGGAAAATTCTTTGTCAACTCCCCCAATCGTGTGGCATATCCTGCCGCTATAACTATATTCTTCATAATTTCTTTTTTAGGATTACAGTTTTTTCTGATTTACCAGATGTTTCTTTCATTCAGCAGAATCAGTGGCATCCGTAATCATTATAATATCAGCAATCTCACTAATCAGAATCAACAAACCTCGCACCATCATCTGGCTTAACCCAGAACACCTTAAAGGTCTCAGAATATTCTGGATATTCAGAGAGGTATTTCTCTGTCAATTCCTTCTCGATAGAATCTTTATAAAGAGGGTCCACCAATGCAATCACAGCCCCCTTGAAGCCAGCACCAGAGAAGCGCCCACCATAAACGCCCTGCAACGGACGCATGATGTTATAAATCGAGATCAGTTCTGGAGACCCACATTGATAGTTATGAATAGACGACTCACAAGAGTCAAACGACAATTTCCCGAAAAGCTGCAGGTTTCCACTCTCCCAAGCCGTAACACCCTGACGCACACGTCTATATTCCGAGTAGAAATGCTCCGCCCTCCGAGCAAATCGCAATGGCATCATGTCTCGAGTCTTGTCGAAGGTCACCTTTGGAATGTCTCGAAGGAATGTCTTGTCGAACGTTCTCAATGGCTGGTCTTGATAAGCAAGCATATTCCATGCAGCCGTCTTGCACTCGAACACACGAAGGTTGTAGTCGGAGTTCACCAAAGAGCGAGTCAGTCCGCTGAAGAAAATACCTATCTCAAACTCCGGCATCCGAGGGTTCCGCTTTATGATGCGCCATTCGTTGCTGTCGCAATCAAGGAACAACAAGCCATCTTTCTTTCCAAGAGCTATGCACGACTGGTCGAGAATACCGTTGTTCAAACCAATGTACTCTCGCTCCGCCTCCGAAGCGATCTGCACCACCTCAAACGGCTGGAGGCTTATGCCATTAGCCTTGGTGAATGCCATCACGTATGCAATCAGCACAGCAGCTGAGGAACTGAGTCCGCCCACAGGCAGAGAGCCTTTTATCTCTCCCTCGATTCCCTTCGTAAGGTTAAACCTCTTTTTCAGAGCGTACTTCGCACCACGGGCATAGTCACCCCAATGCCTCTCTCTCACCTCCGAGCGCTTAGCAAGGTCAAACTCCACCTCACCCTCGAAAGAGAGCGACGACAGCTTCACCTTTGAGTCGTCACGCACGTTAAACCACAGGTCAATGCCTTTGTCGATAGCAAATCCCGTCACCAGTCCATGCTGATGGTCGACATGAGCTCCCAGTGGACACACGCGATAAGGGGAGAAAATGTGATATTGATAGTCTTTCATTACTTTGTTTTGATCTGTATCTTTTGAAAATCTTTAAGGTATCAGCAACACCTATCAGCCTTTGTCAGTGGTGTTGGAGTTCTGGGGTGTGTTTTTTTTAATTGATCTTCACTTTCTCTACTGGCTGCTTCTTCACTTTGTCGAGAGGGAAGGACTGATGCTTCACCTTGGAGAAGTTGATCTCGGAGAGGTCGAAGAAGCGGATGGTGGAGTTGTGCATGGTTCGATAGTAGATGCGGAGATGAGAGAGGTCGGTGGCTACCGTCCATTGTGTGGCACTTGGAATATCAGGAACTGCCATACCCTCAGCGAATTGAATTCCTGTTGGGATGTCGAAATTGTTGAGGATATGGAAAGCCTGCTCAATGGTTTTCTCTGTGCTCTCTAACCGTGGTGCTGCTGCTTGGAAGAAAGCGGCACGAATGAATCGAGACGGTGGAGTCATGTCTCCCGGGATGCCATGCATGCCACTGCCACCTCCGAATGCCTGTAGTCTCATCTCCCCAATCTTATTGTTTCTCACCGCTCCCGTGCGGAGGTTCACAAAGTTGTTGAGGTTTGTGAGATGCCAGTCGAAGGAAGGAGAGTTGGCAAGAACCCCTAATTTATTCTCGTAGAACACCATCTTCTTATCGATGATTTCGAGAACCACCTGCCTCCCCCCACGCTCTGTGAATCGCCAATGAACGGTAGAGCCACGAGGGTCTATGGCCACCACACGAACATCGTCTAAGGCATTCTTCACATCGTCTATCGTCTTACACCTTCCAAGGACGAAGGAAACGAGTTGGAGGTCGCTGAGAGTTTTGTCGTTCTCATCCTCATCGTATTCAACATACTCCCCATAGTCAGGGAAGTAGAAGAGCCCTGCGGCAAGTCCTGCCTCATTGATACCCTCCATAACAAACTCCGCCTGCTGAACAGCGAGTCCCACATAGCCGTATTTCGCCTTGAACTCCATGCCGTTCTTCGTGCCCTTTGGAGTATAGGACTGCTGAGTGAAGCCCCTTGGCACGATGGTGTATCTGCTCTCCAGGTCTTCCCCAGCCCACTCGATTGTTCTTGCCGTGACGGTTTGTCCAGAAACCGTCTTCAGTGTGATTCCTGTGCATGCCTTGCTCTTCTGCGGCACTGCGAAAGCAAAGAATACTGCCAATGCTGTTAGTAAAAATCCTTTCATCTTTTTTCCTCCTAAAAATTAAGTTTAACAATAAAGAGAAAAAAGGAGACAAAGGGAAGAGAAGGTCTCACCGCCCATGCCACCTTTTATCTACTTGCAAATTTAATGCTTTTTGCTTTCAGTTCAAAATTTTTCTCTTTGTTTTGAAGATTATTACAGTTTTTTCACGGAAGGAAAGAGATGAAGGAATCAACCTTGACCTTGACTGTGGATGCATAACACGACAACAAAGACAACGTAAGACAACCTTAACATGACAAGGTATTGTCTTTCAGCCAGAACGAGAATTGACCTTGACATTACCGTTGAGTGTTATCTGTTTGAAATCAGGAATACCAAGGGCCTTATGAAAGGAGACGCTTTACTACCTCAGAGATTGTTTTGCCGTCTGCTTTTCCCGCCAGCTGTTTATTGGCAGCACCCATCACCTTTCCCATCTCCTTCATGGAAGAAGCACCTGTTTCGGCAATGATTGCCTTTACCACCTCCTCTATCTCCTCTACGGAAAGAGGTTTTGGGAGATAAGACTCGATGACAGCCACCTGTGCAAGCTCTGCCTCTGCAAGATCTTGACGGTTCTGAGAGATATAAAGGTCTGCAGAGTCGTGCCCCTGCTTTGCTAATTTCTGCAAGATTTTCAAGGCAGCAGCATCATCGAGAGAATCGTTCGCTCCAGGAGCTGTCTTTGCCTCTATGAATACCTTTTTGATGTTTCGGAGAGCCTCAAGGCGCACTTTCTCCTTTGCCTTCATGGCAGCAACAATATCTTTGCTGACAGTATCGAATAATGCCATAGTTGTTTTCGTTTAATGAAAAAAAAAGAGATTAGAATTTCACGAGAATACGGAACACCTGTGCAGGAGCGGCAGCCCATTCCTTCATGATGTCGATGGCAGTCTCCGGAGTTGCTATTCCAGAGATGAAGCGCTCCATTGGAACCTCTGTCTTCTCCAGGTATCGCATAACGGCACGGAAGTCGCTTGGGTTAGCATTTCGAGAGCCACGGATGTCGAGCTCTTTCTGCACGAAATATTTTGTCTCGAACTCAACAGGGTTCTTTGAATAGCCTATGCAAACGACACGACCTGTGAAAGAAACCGCATTGATGGCAGTTACGTAAGTGACAGGAGCACCTACCGCCTCCACGACACAGTCAGCACCATAGCCATCGGTATATTCCATTACCTTCTCAACAACATTCTCCTCAGCAGAGTTGATGCCGTATTTTGCTCCCAGCTCCTTTGCGATGGCAAGCTTCTCTTCGCTGAGGTCAACGGCTATAACAACAGCACCACGTTGTACGGCACGAACGACAGCACCAAGACCAACCATTCCGCAACCGAAGACGAGGACAGTATCGATATCGGTCACCTGACCACGGTCAACGGCATGGAAGCCAACAGACATTGGTTCGATGAGAGCACTGTCGCGAGTGGAGATGCCCTTTACCGGGATTATTTTCTGCCAAGGGAGAGCAATATACTCACGCATGGCACCATCTCGCTGAACTCCAAGCGTTTCGTTATGCTGACAAGCATTCACACGCCCGTTGCGACAAGCAGCACACTGTCCGCAGTTTGTGTAAGGGTTTACCGTTACCACCATTCCCGGTTTCAGTGTCTCTGGGCATCCCTCTCCGACAGTCTCTATGACTGCTCCTATCTCATGTCCTGGGATTACGTTTTCTTTCGCCATGGCATTACGGCCGAGGAATGTGTTCAGGTCAGAGCCACAGAATCCGACATACTCCAACTTCAGGAGTACCTCTCCTGCCTTCGCCTCTGGTTTTGGCAGGTCAACCACAGTCATCTGCTGTGGTGCAGGAATTGTTATTGCTTTCATTGCTATTGTATTTTTTTCTTTTAGGCAAGGAATGAAGATTCTCACCTATGTTCTTTTAACGTTGAATATAAACAGGGGTGCGAGAGAGAGAAAGGCTATTCACTCATGTTTGGAATGTAGGGAAGCACAGGAAGAGAAGAGAAGCCATAGACTTTCTGAGCGTTCAAACCAAGCAGCTGGCGCTTCTCAAGGTCGGAGAGCTCTTCAGACTTCAGAATCCAGTCGTAGGACTGACGATAGGTGATGGCAGTGATGGTGCGCGGATAGTCGGACCCCCATAGCAGACGATCCATGCCCACCTCGTTGGCCGCCTCCCGGATTGCGGTTATGGCAGAAGGGTAAGGATAGTATTCATCGTTGAAGAGCCATGTTATTCCACCCATGTCGATATATACATTCTCGTGACGAGCGAGACGAACCTGCTCCATCCAGTCAGGTCGAGTCACCATGCAGAAATGCCCTATTACAATCTTTAGCCTCGGGCATTCAGAGATGATTTTCTCAACCTCCTCACACTGCACGGCACCATCGGCAAGCTCAATGCCGAGAATCATTCCGTTCTCCTCCATGAGATGATACATAGACATGAACTCCTCAGTGTCTATTCGTATGCGACCAGAGTCGTCTATGAGACGAGCCGCAGGAAGCTTTATTCCTTTGAAGCCACGACGAAGAAGCACCTGCGCCTCAATGAGGAAGCCTGGTTTTCTAAATTCACACATTCCATAGACAAAGAAACGATCTTGCCAGCGACGAGAGACATATTCAAGATAGTCGTTCTGAAGACCATCGATGAACTCCTGAGTGACTACGGCACCCCCCACCTGCGCATAGTTCATGTTGGCAAGGAATTTCTCTGCCGAGTTGTGGTTGTCGTGCATCCAAGGGTTCATCATCTGCACTTCGGTGCCAAGGAAGGAAGACCTTCCGTCAGGGAGCTGCTGAATGGGCTTTCCGTTCACAACGGTGTGCTGCCAGAGCCAGAGGTGGCTATGGGCATCGATTATGACAGGTGGGTTCCCACTTTTTAGATATCTTTCTCTGCAGTCTTTTTCTGATAACATTTTTCTTCTTTATAACAGTTTTATGCCCTTAAAGGTGAGGCTTTTATAACGTCTGTTCAAGGTTTGAGCTTTTGCGGCATTCAGAATAGTGATTAGCACACCTGTTTAGGTGTTTGCCCAGCTGACACGCTTCTGATCGCCAATGATCTCCTGCACTTTCTTCACAAGATTCCAATCGATAGGCTCGTTGACGAATTCGATGTTCTTCAAGAGGTTCTCTGGACGTGTTGTAGAGAAGACGGTAGATGCCACACGAGGATTGCTACAAGAATATTGCATGGCGAGCTTCTCTATTGGGTAGCCCTGTGACTTGCAATATTCCGCTGCCTCAACACATTTCTCCACCAATGGCTTTGGTGCAGGATGCCAAGCAGGTACGCCACGTTCTGTGAGAAGACCCATAGAGAACGGAGAAGCGTTTGTTACACCAACGTTATTCTCTTCGAAGAAATCGAGGAAATCAGCTAATTTGTCGTCGTTGAGGCAGTAGTGGCAGAAAGAGAGTAGGCATTCGATGGTTCCTGCAGGAGTATGCTCTACAATCCATTTCAGATTCTCCAACTGAAGGTCGGTTACTCCAACATGCTTCACGACCCCCTCCTCCTTCAGACGCAGGAGAGCAGGAAGCGTCTCGTTGGCAATCTTCTCGAGTCCGCCAGGAAGAGAAGCCTGGAACTCGATATCGTGGACGTAAAGGATATCTATGAAGTCGATGTTCAGACGCTCCATAGACTCGTAGGCAGAGCGAGTGACACGGTCAGCAGAATAGTCCCAGGTGTTCACGCCATTTTCTCCATACCGCCCCACCTTTGTTGAGAGAATGAATTTCTCGTGCGGAATTTCCTTTAGTGCCTTTCCGAGCACAGTCTCTGCCTTGTAATGACCATAGTAAGGTGACACATCGATATAGTTTATTCCTGCATCGATGCCAGTGAATACAGCATCTATGCCACGATTTTCATCGAAAGAATGGAACACACCTCCGAGCGAAGATGCTCCGAAGCCTATTGTGGATACTTTCAGTCTTGTTTTTCCTAATGCTCTATATTCCATAATAGTATGATTTAAGATGGTTTCTTTAATTTGGTTCTCGCAGAGAAGAAGAACACGTCTTTAGTATATAAAAAGAGGTTTTTCATTCTCGTTACACGTATATCATGTGCAAAATTAACAAAACTTACCTGCAAAACAATATAAAAGATGCTTTTTTTTGCATTTTTTTGTTTTTTTGCTTAAAAATTTGTACCTTTGCAAAAATTTTTTCAAACACTAAAAGAAAACAACAATTATTTATCACTAAACAAAAGAAATGAAAAAGATTGTTTTGACAGTCGTATGTACTGTTTTCGCCATTGCAGCAATGGCTCAGGATTTGCAATTACACTATGATTTTGGACGTAACATCTATCCAGATGAGCTTCCTCAGCGTCAGAAGATGACACTCACCTTCGAGCACTTCAGTCTCGACAATGCAGGCTCTTGGTATTACTTTGTGGATATGGATTTCCTGAAGGATGGTGCTTGTGGAGCATATACCGAGATTAGCAGAGAGTTCAATATTGGTAAGCAGGGCTTTGCCGCACACGTTGAGTATGACGGTGGTCTTTGCTCTACAAAGGTTGGAGACTTTGGCGCACGCTACCAGCATGCAGCACTTATTGGTCCGGCTTACAACGGTCACAACAAGGACTTCTCTACCACCTACTCTATTCAGCTTATGTACAAGCAGTATTTCAGAGGTCAGAACCTTACACACTCTTACTCTTCTTGCCAGCTGACAGGCGTTTGGAGCACAACATTCGCAAACAAGGCACTCACCTTCGCTGGTTTCTTCGACTTCTGGCGTGGAGTGAAGGGAAATGGTCACGGACAGCTAATCTTCGCCAGCGAGCCTCAGCTGTGGTATAACCTCAGCAGCATTAAGGGCCTGGAGAAGTGTCCAATCTCTATCGGAACAGAGGTGGAGCTCTACAATAACTTCTACACACCAGCAAACGGAAGCGACAAGACTTTCTTTGTAAACCCAACCATCGGAATCAAGTGCAAGCTTTAAATGATTGTGAAGATTTTTAAAAAAACATAATATTTAATAGATTGCGAATTGCAAGGCAGTTAGGAATTTTTCCCGACTGCCATTTTTTTTGGGGGGGGACCACAAGTAAACTTCAAGGAAATTTCAGAAGCAAACTCCAGGGAAATCACTCAAGCAAATATTCTCAAGCAAAAAAGGATAAATGTTGGAAGTAATAGTTTTGGATTGAAAAGCCGCATTGCAGAACGAAAAAGAGGGGAAAATTTTGTGGGAATGAGAATTTTTTTGTACTTTTGCACACGCAAGAAGTGCCAACCAAAGTAACGATTTTTTACACATTTTTTATAAACACAACAATACACACATTATGAAACAAGGAATCCTATGTTTTCTGACAGCATTGTTGCTTGCTTCCTGTGGAGCAGAGAAGGACAGCAAGGGAATCAGTGAAGATACCATACAGAGTCTTCTCTCTGAGGTTAAGGCGCCCGATAAGGAACTCTTGGAAAGAGGGGTACGCCAGACGGCAGCACTGTGGACAGAAGAAGATGGCAGTGAAGAGGAGTTCACGGAATTTGTTAAGGAGAACTTTGCCTCAGACGCTCAAGCGAAGGAAGTGCTGTTCAACAAGCTTTCAAAAGCAACGGAGATTATCAATGGAGCCTATAACCAACTCGTGCTCGACCTGCAGAAGCCAACAACACTTTCTGGTGAGGAGCCAGAGAATATTGACTATATCTTTGGGGAATACAATCCTTACAACCACCTCTCTGACGATATGTATCACAACAAGGTTGCGTTCATCACTATGCTGAACTTCCCATTCTATACCCTTGCAGAGAAGAACGAGAAGGGAAAGAACTGGACAAGGAAGGAATGGGCATATGCCCGAATGGGCGATTTGTTTACTTCTCGCGTGCCGGCGGAGGTGAACAAGGCAGGGAGCAAGGCACTTGCTGATGCTGAGAACTATGTAGCATCTTACAATATCATGATGGGGCATGTGCTTACAGATGATGGAAAGCGCCTCTTCCCTGAGGATATGTGCCTTCTCTCCCACTGGAATCTGCGCGATGAGATAAAGTCGAACTATGCTGATGTTCCGAATGCCCACGAGAAACAGGAGATTATCTACAAGATTCTTGAGAGAATTGTTACTCAGGAGATTCCAAAGAAGGTTGTGAACAATGCGGAATATGACTGGGCACCATACTCTAACAAGACATGGAAGGGTGGAAAGGAAGAAAACCTGGAGGCAGAGGGAGCAGAGCGCTACCAACGCATTCTTGACATCTTCCACGCCACACAGTTGGCAGACCCTTACTATCCGAATATGCCTACAGGAATCATGAGATATTTCGATGGCACCACAGAGGTTTCTGCAGAAGAGATTGAGAAGATGTTTGTTGAGTTTATCTCTTCAGAGGAAGTAAAGAAAGTAGGGAAAATGATTCGTGAGCGACTTGGAAGAGATCTGCGACCTTATGATATTTGGTATGATGGTTTCAAGAGTCGTGCCGCTCTCTCCGAAGATATGCTCACCGCACAGACAAGAAAGCTCTACCCTACCCCAGAGGCTTTTGAAAAGAGAATGCCTACCATGCTTCAGAATCTTGGTTTCAGCAAGGAGCGTGCAGAGTTTATTGCCGACAAGATCTCTGTTGAAGGCGCCCGCGGCTCTGGTCATGCTGCAGGCACTATGGGTAAGGGCTACAACTCCTTCCTCCGAACAAGAATAGGTTCAGAGGGTATGGACTACAAGGGTTACAATATTGCCGTTCATGAGTTTGGACATAATGTTGAGCAGACAATAGACATCTATGATATAGACTATTACGCACTTGCAGGCGTTCCAAATACCGCCTTTACAGAGACCCTTGCCTTCATTTTTCAGAAGAGAGACTTGAAGCTTCTTGGTTACAAGAGTGCGATAGACAACAACACCACACTCGACATCTTCTGGGGAATGTATGAGATTATGGGTGTCTCACTCGTGGATATGTATACCTGGCGATGGCTATATGAAAATCCGAAGGCTACTGCAGAGGAGCTGAAGGAGAACTGCATTAGAATTGCCAAGGAGGTGTGGAACAAATACTATGAGCCAGTTCTTGGCACACACGACTCAGTTATTCTTGCCGTCTACTCCCACATGGTGAACGTACCGATGTATCTCCCGAACTACCCTTACGGTCACATTGTGGAATACCAGATTGAGGAGCACCTCTCTAAGCTCCCTGCCCCAGAGGATATTGGAGAGGAGATTGACCGCATCTGGCGAATTGGTCGCCTTACTCCAAATGCATGGATGAATGAGGCTGTTGGCTCAGATGTTTCTACAAAGCCTATTCTGAATGCTGTGAAAAGGATTGTGGAGAAATGATGTTAGAACAAAGAATTAATAGAATAAAAAACGGGCAGTCAAGGAAAAGAAATTCCTTGCTGCCCGTTTGAGATTATTGTAAGATTATTTGTTTATCTTTGAAACATAGGCATCGATAACAGCCACAGCAACGATGTTCACTACATCACGAACGCTACAGTCGAAGTCGGTGAAGTGGATTGGCTTGTTAAGACCCATCTGAATAGGACCAATAACCTCTGTGTCTGGAGAGAAGCCCTTGATGAGCTTATAGGCAGAGCTTGCTGCAGAGAGGTTAGAGAAGATCATGGAGTTCACCTGCTCGCCATGGAGACGGAGGAACGGATACTTCACGTCTCTGCGCTCGTGGTCGAGAGCCATCTCTACAGACATCTCACCGTCTATCTTCAGATTAGGATATTCCTCCTGCATCTCTGACACCACCTCCTTCATGAGTCGTGGAGAGCCCTCTTTGTCTACACCAAAGTTAGAATAAGAGATCATTGCAATCTTTGGCTCATCGTTGAAGAAGCGGATAGAGTCGGCTGTAAGTCTTGCGATATCCTTTAGAGCCTCCTTGTCTGGGTTACGGTTTATGAGAGTATCAGCGATATAGTATGTTCCGCGCTTTGAGTTCAAGATATGAACAGTGCCAAAATGGTTGTATGGAGGGCGGATGCCGATGACCTCCTTGGCAACCTTCACAGTGTTTGAGAACTTTGTATACACACCAGTGATGAACGCATCAGCCTCACCAGTCTCTACCATCATCATACCGAAGTAGTTACGTTCGAACATCTTATCGTTTGCCTCATCGAAGGTATAGCCATCACGGCGGCACTTCTCTGCAAGAATGGCAGCATATCGCTCGCGACGTGCCATCTCACGGTCGTGGCGGAGGTTAACGATTTCAATTCCAGTAAGGTCGAGGTCAAGTTCCTTAGCACGCTTTGCTATCATCTCATCGTTTCCAAGGAGAATAGGATGACAGATACCCTCCTGCTTTGCCTGTACGGCAGCCTTAATCATTGTTGGATGGAGACCCTCGGCAAAGACAACACGCTGAGGATGCTTGCGTGCGGTATCATAGAGCGACTGTGTCACGCTTGTCTCGTGACCCATGCGGAGGCGGAGGTTACGCTTGTATTCATCCCAATCGGTGATGGTCTGACGAGCCACTCCAGACTCTATGGCAGCCTTTGCCACGGCAGCAGAAACCTCTGTGATGAGACGTGGGTCTACAGGTTTCGGAATGAAGTATGCCGGACCAAAGGTGAGGTTGTTCACCTTATAGACATCGTTCACCACATCAGGGACAGGCTGCTTAGCAAGTTCTGCAATAGCATGAACGGCAGCAAGCTTCATTTCCTCGTTGATTGCCTTTGCATGCACGTCGAGAGCTCCACGGAAGATATAAGGGAATCCGATGACGTTGTTTATCTGGTTAGGATAGTCAGAGCGACCAGTAGACATGAGAACGTCTGGACGACTTGCCATAGCATCCTCGTAGGTGATCTCTGGAGCCGGATTAGCCAGTGCGAAGACAATTGGCTGATCTGCCATAGAGCGAATCATATCCTGACTAACCACATTTCCCTTAGAAAGTCCGAGGAAGACATCAGCCCCACGCATAGCCTCTTCAAGGGTATGCAAGTCACGTCGGTCTGTTGCAAAGAGTTTCTTCTCTGGAGTGAGGTTCTCACGGTCAGAGGTTATGACACCCTTTGAATCGAGCATGATGATGTTTTCCTTGCGAGCACCGAGAGCGACATAAAGCTTTGTGCAGGAGATAGCAGCAGCACCAGCACCATTCACAACGATTTTCACATCCTCAATCTTCTTTCCGTTAACCTCAAGGGCGTTGATGAGTCCAGCAGAAGAGATGATGGCTGTACCGTGCTGATCATCGTGCATAACAGGAATATCGAGTGTTCGCTTTAGGCGCTCTTCGATATAAAAACACTGTGGAGCCTTGATATCCTCAAGGTTTATACCGCCAAAAGTAGGAGCAATCTTCTCAACTGCCTCGCAGAACTTCTCAGGGTCTTTCTCTGCCACTTCGATATCGAAGACATCGATGCCACCATATATTTTGAAAAGGAGTCCCTTTCCCTCCATAACAGGCTTTCCGGACATGGCGCCTATATCGCCAAGGCCGAGAACGGCTGTTCCGTTAGAAATAACAGCCACAAGGTTTCCCTTATCGGTGTATCGATAAGCGGCATCCGGGTTATCCTGAATCTCAAGACATGGGTAGGCTACTCCCGGAGAGTAAGCCAAAGAGAGATCTGTTTGTGTACGATAGGCTTTGGTAGGAACTACCTCAATCTTGCCAGGGCGGCCTGTCTCGTGATATTCGAGTGCGGCCTCTTTAGAAATGTGTACCATTGTTGTTTGTTAAGTATGTGTACAAAAAAATTGTTTGTAATCTATACAATCTTCTTTCCTTTCTTTCAAATCGGATGCAAAATAACTAAAAAAAACCGATATAACCAAACTTATGACAATTTTTATTATAAAATCATATAAAAAAAGTCCAAACCATTTGGCTTTCTAAAGATTTTTTTATAATTTTGCGGTGTAAAAGGAAGTTTTTTGCACGATGCGGTTTAGAAAGAAGACCATGAGTCAAGAAATCCCTTTCACACATAATTATATATATACATGTGTCAGCAGGTGTGAAAAATTAATATCATATATCAGTAATAATAAACTTTTATCAAATAAAGCAAAAAAAACAATGGTAAATTACAAGGATCTTGGCCTCGTGAACACACGTGAGATGTTCAAGAAGGCAGTTGATGGCGGTTACGCTATTCCAGCGTTCAACTTTAACACAATGGAGCAGATGCAGGCAATCGTGCAGGCTGCTGTAGAGACAAAATCACCAGTTATCATGCAGGTGTCTAAGGGAGCTCGCAAGTATGCCAGCGCAACAATTCTCCGCTACATGGCAGAGGGTGCAGTAGCATATGCTAAGGAGCTTGGTTGTGAGAATCCACAGATTGTTCTCCACCTTGACCACGGAGACAGCTTCGAGACATGTAAGGACTGTATCGACTCTGGTTTCTCTTCAGTAATGATTGATGGTTCTCACCTTTCTTTCGAGGATAACATTGCTCTTACAAAGAAGGTTGTGGAGTATGCACATCAGTTTGACGTAACTGTAGAGGCAGAGCTTGGTGTTCTCGCAGGCGTTGAGGATGAGGTTTCTGCAGCAGAGTCTCACTACACAAAGCCAGAGGAGGTTGTAGAGTTTGCTACACGCACTGGTTGTGACTCACTCGCTATCTCTATTGGTACTTCACACGGTGCTTACAAGTTCACTCCAGAGCAGTGCACACGCAATGCAGAGGGCAAGCTTGTTCCTCCACCACTTGCATTCGATGTTCTCAAGGCTATTGAGGAGCAGCTCCCTGGCTTCCCAATCGTTCTCCACGGTTCTTCTTCAGTTCCACAGGATGAGGTTGACACTATCAACAAGTATGGCGGCAAGCTCCCTGATGCAATCGGTATTCCTGAGGAGCAGCTCCGTGAGGCTTCTAAGTCAGCTGTTTGCAAGATCAACATCGACTCAGACTCTCGTCTTGCAATGACAGCAGCTATCCGCAAGCACCTTGCAGAGAACCCAGGTCACTTCGATCCACGTCAGTACCTCACTCCAGCTCGTGAGAACATGAAGAAGATGTACATGCATAAGATCATCAACGTTCTTGGTTCTAACGACAAGCTCTAATACTTGCCTCATGGCTCGCCTCCAAAAATGGTAAGCCACTGACAAGAAGAAAAAAAATAGTGACAGTCACCATTTGGCGGCTGTCACTTTTCTTTATGACAAGAATGTTAGGTTTGCCCAGTGGTTTTATGACAAGGATTCTTGTCTGACTTTTGACTACAAAGTTTTATCGAGCTTTTTGCAACTAATGCATTTATCGAGCTTTTTGCAACTAATGCATTTATCGATTTTTTGCAACTAATGCATTTATCGAGCAGCAATAGCCTCAATCTCGATAGCAGCACCCTTTGGAAGAGCAGCCACAGCGAATGCACTACGAGCAGGATAAGGAGCTTCGAAGAACTCTGCATACACCTCATTTACAGCAGCGAAGTCGTTGATATCGGCAAGGAGTACGGTTACCTTGCAGACGTTATTCATGGTGAGACCAGCTTCCGCAAGTATGTTCTTGATATTTGTAAGCGACTGACGCGCCAAAGCCTTTATGCCACCCTCTGCAAACTCACCTGTTGCAGGGTCGATAGGCAGCTGACCACTTACAAATACTGTTCCGTTTGCCTCAATAGCCTGACTATAAGGACCAATTGCCGCAGGGGCATTTTTTGTTGAAATTGCGTTCATAGTTCTTTTGTTTTTATTTTTTTGATGAAATTAAGTATGTTTCTAATAATTAGGGATGAACTTTTAGGTGATTCCTATTCCCGTTTCAGACGAGATTACGATACTGGCGAAGAGAGCGTTATTTCGGTTCAAAGATAGAGCCGCCAACAAACTCTCTAAGCAGGGAAGTGTTTGGAATCTGACTGATATCGATAGGAGTGAAGAAGCGGAGGAAATCGAGGAGACGCTCAACGATATGATAATCTGGAGCATCATGAGGAACTGCAAGGAGGATTGGCTCTGCTGTCTTGCGCAAAGCAGCAAGCTCATAGAGCATGGAAGTGTCGAAGAGAGCATCAGCATCGTCTTTGAAAGGAAGGATCCATTTCTCCTCACCACGCTTTACAGAATTCCATTCAGCAATGGTCTGCTGCGGAGAGCGTCCTCTTGTCTGGTAGTCACGCGACATGCGACGGAAGAGACGGTTTACGGTTGTTGGAATCCATTTCTTTCCATCGAGGGATATAGGACTCATTGGTGCGGCATATATCTTGAATTTATTCCTTGGCGCTATCTTTTCTGTAACGAGAGGATTGAGAGCATGAAGGCCTTCAATGACGAGAATCATATCTTCTGTCAGTGCGAGTTTCTCACCGTTATATTCCCGTTTCCCAGACACGAAGTTATATGTAGGAAGAGAGATTTCCTTTCCAGCCACAAGGTCGGCAAGGTTTTCATTGAAGAGAGGAAGGTCAACAGAATAGATGGTTTCAAAATCTGGTTTTCCATCCTCCCCAAGTGGAGTATCTTCACGGTTGACATACCAGTTGTCCATAGACAATGCCACAGGATGTCGCCTGCATGCCATGAGTTGTATGCACAACCGTTTGCTTGTAGATGTCTTGCCACTTGACGAAGGACCAGCGATAAGAACAATCTTTTTGTCTCTGTCGCGAGCAATGGTCTCCGCAATCTTTGCGAGTTTCTTTTCCTGAATAGCTTCGGTTACAAGAATCATTTCTGCCGCCTTTCCGCTTTCTATGACCTTGTTTATAAACGGCATTGTATGCATGCTTCGCTCCTCATAGGACACGTAGTCATGAATGGTATATCTATCGTTCCTCATAATTATGTTATGTGTTTTTTTGATATTATTTCTTTCCACTCACCTAAGACTCTTTCCGAGTTTCTTTGACAGTGAGTTACTGATTTCGTTCAGTTGTTTATACTCTTTCATTAGAGCATCGAGAGAGTCAGGATTAGTAGCCCCTTTCCCTATTTCTTTTAGGATTTCAGCTAACCTAACATCAACAATGTCCCTTCTCAGAGCCAACAGAAGATGTTCGAGATGCTGCAGCAGGAATTCATCTGTTACCTTCATCTCTAAGCTTTTTGAGAGAACGTACTGGTCGCAGTTTAGAGCAGCAGCCGTCTGACTGATGTTTATATCTGGATGTCGTGAGAAATAGTCTGACGCCCTAAATGTGATATCTTGACTCCTCTCCATTGCCTCCTCAAGGATAGTGGTATAGATGGGGTTATGGAAATGGAGGTTGTCACACTGCATGTTGTAGAAGACATATTCTGCAAGTGTCAGTGAAACAGTCTGTCCGTCCTCAGTAGCGACATCGTTCTTTATTATCCGCTCCCCATATCTCACCACCTCTCGGATGATATCTTTCTCTATGCTTTCAGATTTACTCATCGCCCTATTCAGAGCAGAAGCCTGAGCAAAGGAAGATATCTGTGGAAAGAAAGACTGTGGACGATAGTGTTGCCCAAGATAATTGCCAGTAGCTTGTTGCCCACTGAAATTGCTCCCTCCTTGCTGCATTCCATTTGTACGATTTGTATCGCCAAGTTGCCCATTAAGTGTGGAGGAATTCTGCTGAGGAGGAGAAAAGGCATCATCAGGGAGGAACTCTGGAGGAAGTTCATTAGTGCCTTGGGCATTGTTGTTCATATTCTGCTGAGCATTGTCAACAGTTTTATGCCCATTGTATTGTTGGTTTCCAAAGGCTTGTTTCCCTTGATTTTGCTGATAGCCAGAGTTTTGCTGTTGATAGCCTTGGTTTTGCAGCCTTCCTTGTTCTATTCTTGCAGTTTTTTCCTTCTCCTTCTTCGCCTCCACAATGAAAGCGTTCATTCTTGTTGTAAGGGTTGCCTCAGACATATGGAGACGAGAAGCACAATCTTGAAGATATGCCGTTCGTGTGATTGGGTCAGGAATCAAGGAAATGCTCTTCACCACAGAAGAAATCATCTCGCCCCTCTTCACTGGGTCGGTGGCAGAGGAGAGCATGGTAGTTATTCGGAACTGAATAAAATCCGTCTGATGAGAGAGAATATACTCCTTGAACTGCTCTGGGGTATTCTTTCTTGCAAAAGAGTCTGGGTCGTGACCTTCTGGAAACAGCATTATCTTTATGTTCATGCCATCTTCGAGAAGCATGTCGGTGCCTCGTTCTGTAGCCTTCTGACCAGCCGCATCACCATCGTAGAGCAACACGATGTTCTTTGTATACCGGCGGAGAATATGAATCTGCTGGTGTGAGAGAGCCGTTCCCGAGTTTGCCACAACGTTCTCTATGCCACACTGATGCATGGAGATAACATCAGTATATCCCTCCACCATATACACACAATCTTCTTTAGAGATTGCCTTCTTTGCTTGATAGATGCCATAGAGCTCACTGGCTTTGTGGTAGACAGCAGTCTCGGGAGAGTTAACATATTTCTGCTGAACGCCCTTGGTGGCTTTGTCGAGCTTTCTTCCACCAAATGCCACAACCTTTCCGCTCTGACTAATCCAAGGGAAGATGGCACGACCATGAAAGCGATCGGAGAGCGCATCAGCCCCTTTTTTCTCCTCCCCCTCCTTTGCATAGCAGATGCCACTTTTAAGAAGAAACTCAGCCTTGTAGCCCTTTCTGATTGCTTCACGAGGAAGGGCATGACGGTCATCGAGAGCAAAGCCCAATCGGAATTTCTGTATGATATCGTCTCGGAATCCTCTGGAGCGGAAATATTGCATACCTATCGCTCTTCCGTCCACATCGTTATACAGTATATCCTGATAGTATTTTGCCGCCCATTCATTCACAATGAAGATAGACTCCCTTTCGCTTTCCTTCTCTCTTTCCTCAGAAGTCATCTCCTTCTCCTGAATCTCTATGTTGTATTTCTTCGCCAGCCATCTCAGAGCCTCAGGGTACGTCATCTGCAGATGCTCCATGATAAAGCCCACAGGGGTACCGCCCTTGCCGCAGGAGAAGCAATGGCAATAGTTTCTTGCTGGAGAGACAGAGAAAGAAGGTGTTCTATCGTCATGGAACGGGCACAAGCCTTTATAGTTCGTACCTGCTTTCTTCAGCGTTACGAACTCCGAAACGACACCAACAATATCTGCTGCCGCAAGAATACGTTCTATGGTAGGGCGATCAATCAATTTACAACAAGCCTATTTTTTTCGTTTATTAATTGTATGTATTTGGAAACAGTATTATAAAACATGTATCGAGAAACTGTATTATAAAAATAGGTATAACTACTCTGTTCCAATCACTGTTATCTGAATAGTGAGAAATTCACTGAGCCATAGGCTCTATGTTCCAAGAATCGCGGATGGTTAGAGAAGTCGTACTGCTTTCCATGTTCAAAGACGAAGAGACCATTCTCAGAAAGAAGCCCCTCTCCCCTCTGCTCATTCTCTGGAACAATGATGTTCGGAATCTCTGGAAGTTTCTCCAGAGCGTAAGGCGGGTCGGCAAAGATGAAGTTGAACTGCTGTTTGCATGACTTCAGGAATTTGAACACATCTCCTCGAATCAATGCACAGTTGTTTTCTCCCAATTTCTGCAGACATTGCCTAATGAAAGCAGCATGGTCACGGTCTGCCTCTACGCTCACCACTGGCTTGCAACCTCTTGACAACATCTCCAGAGAGATGCTTCCCGTTCCGGCGAAGAGGTCGAGTGCAGCAGAATCGTCAAAGTCAATGTATCCCTGCGCGACATTGAAGATATTCTCTTTTGCAAAGTCTGTGGTAGGCCTTGCTTTGAAAGACCGAGGCACTTCAAACCTCCGTCCTTTGTATGTTCCCGTTATGATTCGCATAAGCAGATAAGATCGTAAGTAACGTTTGGTATTTGAGTGACCGGGTCACGGTTAAATTCTGCAGAAGGATTTATCTGGAAGACATTCTGAACATATTTCCTCAGTTCCGTCTTCAGTTCCTCCTCAGCAGGTATATCGCCAACGATATACAGTTCGTCCTTCTTCTGGTCCATGGCAAGGAGCTGCCAGACATAGAGAAGATAGTATGTTGAATCTGCCACCTCGTTTGTGGTGAACGTGTTCACGAACCGGAACCGATTCTTCGAGAAGCCCGCAACAGATATTCGCCCTTCATGGAAGAACGCATACAACTTCTTTGTCTGACCGCTATGACTTCTCTCATGGAGATGGCGCCAGACATGAGAGTCGACAGGAGTGATGCGCACATTATCGAAATGGTCGGTCACCACGAGTCTCACGTCCTTGTTTATGGCAAAGACCGCCACACAGTTCAGCTCTGGCATGACATGGTGTACGATTACCTCATGAATGCCCCCTGGGAAGGTATATCGATACAGTTCCTCCATATTGTTCTCGTCGAACTCCTCTATTGGCAGTATCAGAGTTGGAGTATCAATGATCACGTGCACCCTTTCGTTCGGGATGGCAAGCAATGCGCTTTCCTTAAAAGCCTCACGGAGGTTTGCCGCCATAGACATTCCGCTCTTCACAGTGTATGGCTCGAGCATAACCTTTGCTCCCCGTTTGCTACCTCCAGTAGCCTCGGGATTCTCTGGCAGTGCGAATGTCAAAGTCTGCCTTCCAATGCGTATTATGGTTCTTGGTTTCTTCATTGACTGCAAAATTACAGAAAAAATTATATATTCTCAAATCTTCTTGGAAGATTTTTTCTTATAGAACACTTTTTTTTATTAATTTTGCAACCATGATAGCAAAAGAATGGAAATATCTCATAAAAAACCTCATGTCTTTCACTCCCACAGAAGGGCAGCAAGAGGCTATTAACCGCTTCTCAGAATTCATGGAACACTTTGCGGAGAAAGGGAAAAAGGGAATCGAAGAGAAGTCGGTCTTTATTCTCCGTGGCTCTGCCGGAACGGGAAAGACCTCTTTAGCGAGAGCATTTGTACTTGCAGCAAAGGAATTGCGACAGAAGGTTGTGCTCCTCGCCCCTACTGGTCGTGCGGCAAAGGTGTTCTCTTCTGGCATGTCCACCCCAGCCTCTACCGTCCATAGGAAGATCTACCGTCAGGAGTCGTATCTTTCTTCTTCTTTCGATATAAACAAGAACCTGCATAGCGATACCCTATTCATTATCGATGAGGCATCAATGATAAGCACATATTCTCTTGGAGGAGATAGTTTTGGCAGCGGAAGTCTTCTTGACGACATCATAAAATACGTCTTCTCAGGAAAACATTGTGGAATGATGCTGGTGGGAGACACGGCACAGTTGCCACCAATCGGTTGTGACGATGCTCCCGCCCTTGACTCTGCATACCTTTCTGGTTATGGTCTCGACATCACCGACTACAACCTCCTTGAAGTGTTGAGACAGTCGCAAGACTCTGGCATACTCTCAAATGCCGTCTCTCTGCGTGAACACCTATTCCGTGACGAGCTCTCCCAGCTTCCCGTTATTCGTTTCTATGGTTTTGCCGATATCTCCATCTGTCATGGTAACAGTCTCATTGAGTCCCTTTCTTCCAGCTATGGGAGAGTAGGAATGGACGAGACGATTGTGCTCACTCGCAGCAATAAGCGTGCTAATATATATAATAATGGTATAAGGAGTCAAGTGCTTGACTACGATTCTGAGCTTTCTTCTCGCGATCAGCTGATGATTGTTAAGAACAATTATTTCTGGACGGAAGGAGAGAAAGACGGTCCTGCCTTCATTGCCAATGGTGACCGTTGTGAGGTTCGCCGTCTCAGAAATATTCGTAACCTCTACGGCTTCCGTTTTGCCACCGCCCTACTCTTCTTTCCCGACTACGAATATGAGCTCTCTGCAACCGTTATCCTTGACACCCTGCAGAGTGAGGCACCTTCGTTAACCTCAGAAGAGCAGAACCGCCTCTTTAACAATATCCTTGAAGACTATTCTGACCTCTCTACCAAGGCAGAGCGTTTCCGCAGTCTGAAGAAAGACGAGTATTTCAATGCCTTGCAGATAAAATACGCCTATGCCGTAACATGCCATAAGGCTCAGGGCGGACAATGGAAGCATGTATATGTCGACCAAGGCTATGTCACGGAAGAGATGCTCACCCCTTCTTATATCCGCTGGCTGTATACCGCCTTCACCCGAGCCTCCTCACACCTCTTCCTTGTGAATTGGCCAAAGGAGCAGTCGGATGTTTATGAAGAATGGTGATTGACCACGGTTTAGAAAAAACACTCAAAAAAAAGAAATCAGTAAGCTACAGAAATGTAACCTACTGATTTCTTCTATTATCATGGTTTTGGAAAACCAATTTTCTATTTTATTTTTTGGAAAACCAATTTTCTTTTATTTTTTGGAAAACCAGTTTTCTTGTTTAAGAATTTGAAGAGCCGTTATTCTTTCGCTCCACCCTTCTTTACATCGTTAAGAATCTCAAGACCCTTTCCGAGATACTCCTTTCCATAGAGCACCCAAGCTGTTGCGATGGCAAAGCCAAGGAAAGTCCAGATAATCAGCACCTTCGCACGACTATTGTTCGGCTTCAGCGGAACAGAAGCGGGCTGAATGATTGCAAAGACCGGCTTCTCCTCAACGACCTTGCTTCGAGCCATTTCCGCTTGCGCCTTCATCTGCTGATATACCTGAGTGGCAATCTGCAGTTCGTTGTTCAGCTTTGTACCCTCAGAGATTACAGAGTGGAGTATAAGTCCACGGTTATGGTCCTGATAGTATGCGTATGCCTTTGATGCTTTCACATATGCCTGATAGCTTTCGTCTGCCATTTTCTGATATGACATCAAATCCTCACGTGCCTTCTTTGTTCGGTAGTCGGTGATATAGTCCTTCAGGCGCTTGCTGATGGTGTCTGCCACGGTAGCCGCAACAACTGCATTGTCCATAGTGACATTGATGGTTGCCTGTCCCGTTTTCTTGTCCACATCAACAGAGATTGCCTTTTTAAGGAATTCCGCTACTAAGGACTGCTTCTTTGTAAGACGGAAGACGTCAACGTCTGTCTTCTCTTTTTCTTCCTCGTCTTTTGAGAACACGGAGAGCACTGGCTTCACAATCAGTGCGGTAACAGAGAATTTCTCACGTGTAAGGTATCCAATGAGTGTAGTATCTATCTCGTTCTCCTCGTCCTTTACCTTGATGTCAAAGAGTTGGGTGGTAAACGGAGTAGAAGCAACAACGTCTGGATACACCATAACATTATAAGCATCGGCAGAAGAGCCTGTCAAGCCCATTCCTCCAAGTCCGAGCATGCTGGTGATGCTACTAAGAGAAGAGGAAGATCCTGATTTTCCAAGCTCTGGCATCATGGTCACAGTACAGGTATACTGTCGTGTCATGGTGAGTGCGCTGATGAGTCCGAGCACCATAAAGACAATGGTGATGGAAATAATCTTCTTTCTTCCGAGCCATGCCTTTGTAGCCAATGCCTTCCAGTCAATCTCACTCTCTGTAGGCATCTGTTGTTGTTGCAGGTTTCTCTTTTCCTTCTCTATGTCGAGAAGAACTTCCTTCAATTCGTTTTTATCCATAGGGTTCAGCTTATTTCATTGTGTTGATGAGTGAAGCGATTACCGCAAGCATAGAAACAGAGGTGGTAATGGTTGAGAGGGTTGTACCGAGATTCCACTGGCTCTTCGCCTTCTGAGGTACAATAATCTTTGCACCACCAATAATATCCTTTGCACTGGCACTCCTTCCAACTTCCTTGATATGTCCGTTAGGATAGAGAATGAACGTTCCGCTCTTTCTTGCTCTCTCGGCATATCCACCAGCCTCGCTGATATAGTCTTTGAGATTCATCTTTGGGTCATAGACAACAGAGTTTGGCTTGCGAACGGAGCCAGACACCTGTACGGTTGTCATCAGCTGTGGTATGATGATTGCGTCACCGTCTTGAAGAACAGGGTCGATTGGTGTGTGAGGGTTTTTCATAATCTCCACGAGGTCGATAGCAATAGGGTATGTTCTCTGCACATCAGGAATCACGATAGAGTCGTTTCCTGAAACACGGTTATTGCTTGCCACCATCTTCATAAGCTCTTGAGCCTGGAGATACTCCTCGTAAGTCAGCTGGCGCTCAAGGCGTGCTCCCTGAAGGTATGCGAAGTCTGTCAAGCCTCCGGCTTTTGCAATGACGTCAGAGAGACGTTCGTTGCGCTCGTTGAGAGAATATTTTCCTTCGAACTGCACCTCACCAGTGATATTCACATTAACCTTATCGGCATATCCAGGAGAGCGACGAACGAACACTTGGTCGTAAGGCTCAAGCACAAATCCCTGTTCTCCCTCAATTACGAATCCGTCCTTTATGCTGAAGGAGTAAGTTTTTGACAGTTCCTTGGTCTTCTTTGTGCTCTTTGGATCGTTTATTCTGCGGGTAACATCCACACGAACAGCAGATGCCGACTCTGTCATACCGCCTGCCATGATGATAAGGTCCTCAAGCTTTGTGTTTGCAGCAAAAGGGAAGGTACCTGGAGAGAACACCTCACCAGAGATTTCTAATGTTCCCTGATCTTTGAGGTCGTGTATGCTTGGAATGAAGAGCACATCGTTCTTATGGAGCGTGATGTCAGTTTCTGTCCCATTGAGAATTCCTTTCACATCTACAGAAATCACCTCAAGACTCTTATCTGGATTCTCACGGTGGAGCACAGCACGGTTAAGGAATGCGTCTTCAAGGAGTCCGTCAGCAGTATTGATAAGGTCGCGAACTGTAATGATTCCTTCTCCGAGCTGATAGTATCCCGGACGGTAAACAGCACCCTTTATCTCAATACGGTTATCGAAGCGGTCGAGGATTTCACCCACACTAACCTCGTCACCATCCTTCACCTTGAACACACCATAGTTCATGTCGTCAACAGTGCAGATGGTTTTCTCCTTCTTATTTGTCCTCTGAACAGTGATAGAGGTAGCATATGCATCGTTTGTGAATCCTCCAGCATAGTTGATAAGTGTTCTTACCGACTCAGAGTTCTTCATTTCGTAGTACATTGGGCGCTTCACCTTACCCTTGATAAGCACGAGAGCCTCGTAAGGACTGGCAAGGATCACGTCACCTTCCTGAAGGCGGATATCAGAATGAGAACGACCGTTGATGATATAGTCATAGACATCTACAGTAGCAACTGTTCTTCCTCCGCGAACAACCTTAATGTTACGAAGGCTACCAAGACCGCTGATACCACCAGCCTTATAGAGGGCATGGAAGACAGTACTAAAAGAAGAAAGGGCATAAGTACCAGGACGTACCACCTCACCCATTATGTTCACCTGAATAGTGCGAATCTGTCCGAGGCTAATCTTCACGTTCGTGCTGAGATTTACATTGCTGGAAGCAAGACCAGAGTAAATCTGGCTGAGCTTTCCACGTATTCTCTCACTTGCCTCCTGAATGGTAAGTCCGTTTACTGCTATTGGTCCTACGTCAGGAATGTTGATATATCCATCTGGAGACACCTTCCTTGTGATGTTTGTCTCGCTGGCTCCCCATACCTCAATCACGAGCTGATCGCCAGGACCAAGACGGTAGTTCACTGGAGTAGCGATATTCAGACTCGGCTCGAAAGTAAGGTCAGCATTTGTGAAGATGCTACGGCCGAAAACAGGTATTCCTGTAGGCACATCAGCACGAATATTGTTGCTCTGAGCTTTCTTCACATCATCGCGCTTTTCTGGATTTACTCTCTGTGTGTCAACATTGTCTTCCGACTTTACAGAAGCCTGACTGCTCTGCTGTTGCTCATACTTTTCCTTAAGTCTTAGCAGCTGTTCTTTGGTGACACCCTTTGATGCCAACTCGCCATAGAGCTGCTTTTGACTCTTGCCACTTTGAACACCATCCTTGACATACCTCACCACAGCCTCATCGCTCATCTGAGCGCTCGCGGTTGTTGCGGTCATGAATGCCAAGAGTGCAAAAAATAGAATTTTCTTCATTTTTTATTAGTAATTATATTTTCATTTATTTCGTAACTGTTTCACGCCATTATTACAAATAATGTATATCGCCTACAAAATTACTATTAAAATTGTTATTAACCAAATTTTTCTTCAAATTTTTACAAAGAAAGTGATTTAAGATAAGTTTCACAATAAAAAAAGCAGAAAAAGCTTCTGATATTTTTGGCTATTCTGAATAATTGTCTTACCTTTGCGGCTTATAAAAAATAAAGGGGCAAAAAACGACCTTTCGTATTTCTAAACATATATAGAAACGAAAAAAAATAACCCCAAACAGAAGAAAACAACAGAATGCAAACAACATAAATTCAGATATTTGCAAAAGATATGATAAAAATAATAGTAGGATGTTTCAGCAAGGCGGTGAAAAAGACATGGAAAAGTGCTTCATGGCTTCTGAAACTGATGATACCCATCTCCGTGTCAGTAACATTGTTGCAATATTACGGCATTCTCGACTGGCTCGCAACATACCTCCACCCTATCTTCGTGAACATCGGACTCCCAGGAGCCTCTGCTGTGACGTTTCTCTCTGGAGCAGCCGCTGGCACCTATGCTGGAATAGCGGCTATGATGTCCATGCCGCTCACCATGAAACAAGCCACCATACTCTCACTGATGATTGCTCTTTGCCATGCTCTACCTATGGAGAGTGCGGTGAACCGAAAGACGGGCTCTTCTTTTTGGAGGATGTCTTTATTGAGAATCATGATGGCTTTCCTCTGTGCTGCAATCATGAATGTCCTTCTCCCTGAGACAACAGAGATGTTCCTTTACATGGGAGCGCAGGCGGAGGCATCATGGCAAGAGATGATTAAGGAGTGTGCACTCTCTCAGGTAAAAATGTCGATGATGGTTGTGCTGATTATCTACTGCCTTATGGTTGTTCAGCAGTTCCTCAATGCCTTCAATCTCCTTCGCCCTCTCTCTCGCCTACTCTCTCCTCTCATGAAGCTGTTCGGACTTACAGAACATGCAGCATACATGTGGCTCGTGGGAAACGTCATTGGCATAAGCTATGGCTCGGCAGTGATGTTAGAATTGGAGGAAACAGGTGTTATCACACGTGAGGAGGCAAATGAGGTTAACTATCATCTCATCATGAACCACTCGCTCCTTGAAGACACCATCGTCTTTGCCGCTACAGGTATCTCCGCCCTACTCCTCGTAACCGTCCGCATCTCCTTTGCCCTCCTTCTTGTGTGGGGAAGAAGAGGATTGGTTAGAATAAGGAGTTAAACAAGAGCAACCAATAAACACAGAATATCCCGATGGATTGCAATATATAATAATGTGAGAAGACGTTTACAAGGAAGGGAATAGTAAACAAACGTTAAAACAAAGACATTTCCTAAGGTATTATTTTGCCAGTTGGAGAAAAGTCAGTACCTTTGCACTCGCAATTCGGGTAATGAGTTGTGGTTATGTTGAAATTCAGGGCGTTTAGCTCAGCTGGTTCAGAGCATCTGCCTTACAAGCAGAGGGTCGGCGGTTCGAATCCGTCAACGCCCACAGAAAAGAGTCGCAAAATTTCTTTTGCGACTCTTTTCTTTTCTATCCATCAGTTAAAGGTTTCATTTCTGCTTGTCTGAAATTTCTGTTGTAATGTGACAGGAAGGAATAAAAAATTGCGTGTTTACAACCTTTTTCCCCTTACAAAATGCCAGTGAAATAAAAAAGTAAAGAATATTTTTTCAATTTCTCTTTGTCGTTCCATGAAAAATGTGTACCTTTGCAGCCTAAAAATGTGTACATATTTATAAAAAGACCATGAATCTTGATTTATTGACAGCAATTTCGCCTATTGACGGCAGATACCGTGGCAAGACAGAAGAGCTTGCAGAGTATTTCTCTGAATATGCCCTTGTGCGCTACCGCGTAAGGGTGGAGATAGAATATTTCATCACACTTTGCGAACTACCACTCCCTCAGCTTGCCAACTTCGACAAGAACCTCTTCGCACAGCTGAGGAAAATCTACCAAGACTTTACCGTTCTCGACGCACAGAGAGTAAAAGACATCGAGAAGGTTACAAACCATGACGTAAAGGCAGTGGAGTACTTCATAAAGGAAAAACTTGACGCCATGGGAGCAGAGGAAGGTGTTGAGAAAGGATATTTCGAACCTTTCAAGGAATTCATACACTTCGGACTCACCTCTCAGGACATCAACAACACCAGCGTACCACTTTCCATAAAGGAAGCACTTGAGAACGTCTACTACCCACAGATAGAGGAGTTAATATCACAACTCAAGGAATATGCTGAGGAATGGAAAAACGTTCCTATGCTCGCAAAGACACACGGACAGCCAGCATCACCAACACGACTCGGAAAAGAGGTGATGGTGTTCGTATACCGTCTTGAGGAACAGCTGAAGAGTCTCAAGGCTTGTAAGCTAACAGCAAAATTCGGAGGAGCAACAGGAAACTTCAACGCACACCATGTGGCATATCCAGAATACGACTGGAGGGAGTTTGGAAACAAGTTCGTGGCAGAGAAGCTCGGACTCGAGCGTGAGCAGTTCACAACACAGATATCCAACTACGACCACCTCGGAGGTGTCTTCGATGCTCTCCGCCGCATAAACACCATCATCATCGACCTCGACCGTGACTTCTGGATGTATATCTCCATGGAGTATTTCAAGCAGAAGATCAAGGCAGGAGAGGTGGGCTCTTCTGCCATGCCTCATAAGGTGAACCCTATCGACTTCGAAAACTCTGAGGGAAACCTCGGCATCGCAAACGCTATTCTGCAGTTCCTTGCTGCAAAGCTCCCTGTTAGTCGTCTGCAGCGCGACCTCACCGATTCTACCGTGCTTCGCAACATCGGTACTCCTCTCGGACATGGTGTGATCGCTATTCAGAGCACATTGAAGGGACTCCGTAAGCTCATTCTCAACCAGGATGCTCTTCAGAAGGACCTTGACGACACTTGGGCTGTTGTGGCAGAGGCTATTCAGACAATCCTTCGCCGTGAGGCATACCCTCACCCTTACGAGGCCCTCAAGGCTCTCACACGCACGAATGCGAAGATGACCGAGGAGACAATCCATGCCTTCATACAGACTCTCGAGGTCTCTGATGCAGTAAAGGCAGAACTGATGGCAATCACTCCTTCAAACTATACTGGCATCTAAAAGCTCACTGGTATCTAAAACTCAACACGAAGGGCAACATAAAAATAATAGCAACATAAATATATTTCAAACATATATATTATAACCAAATAAAAAAAAGAAGAAAAAACTCAGAAACTCTTATCTAAAACATTTTCAACACGTCCCGAGAGTATCGAACGGGACTTTCAGGAGAAAAGGCTCGCGAGAGTCTTGAACAACAACAATCAACATTAAAAACAAACAACACTTTTTTAAAAAACAAAAGAAAACTATGGAACAGGAATTTGACAGCGTAAAGAAAGAAGTTGCTGGAAAAGAAGAGAATAACCGTGAGGGTTACCGCAAGCCAGCGTATTCTGCAAGCAGTGACGGAACAGTACACAGACAGCGCGTGAGAGTGCAGAGACCAGCATACGGCTCTGACCGTCCACGATTCAACAACCGCGAGGAAGGCGGCTTCCGCCCAGACGGCTTCGCGTCAGCACTCGCAAATGACGGAACAGAAAGCAACGAGAGAAGACAGAGCTATCAGGCACGCCCTCGCTACAACAGCAATAACAACGGCTATGGACAGCGCCAGCAGAGCTATCGCCCAAGATACAACAACGGTGGCGAGGAAAGCGGTCAGGAGCGCAGCTACAGTCAGCAGGGTGGCTATAACAACCGTGGCGGATACAACCAGCAGGGTGGCTATAACAATAACCGTGGCGGTTACGGAAGCAACAACAACCGTGGCTCATACAACCAACAGGGTGGCTACGGACAGCGCCAGCAGGGCTATCGCCCAAGATATAACAACGGTGGTGAGGAGAATGGTCAGGAGCGTGGCTACGGTCAGCAGGGCGGCTACAACAACCGCGGCTATAACAACAACCGTGGTGGCTATGGGCAGCAGGGTGGCTACAACAACAACCGTGGTGGCTACGGACAGAAGGGTGGCTACAATAAGCCGGGTAACAACCGTGGTGGCTACGGACAGCGCCAGCGCACTGCCGACTATGATCCTAACGCAAAGTACAGCATGAAGAAGCGTATAGAGTATAAGGAAGCGAATATCGACCCTAATGCTCCAATACGTCTTAACAAATACCTCGCAAACGCTGGTGTCTGCAGCCGTCGTGAGGCAGACGACTTCATCCAGGCTGGTCTCGTAACTGTAAACGGAGAGGTGATCACAGAGCTCGGAACAAAGGTGCTTCGCTCTGACAAGGTGGTTTTCCACGATCAGCCTATCTCTATCGAGAAGAAGGTTTACGTGCTCCTCAACAAGCCAAAGGATACCGTCACTTCTACCGACGACCCACAGCAACGCAAGACAGTCATGGAACTCGTGAAGGACGCATGTCCAGAGCGTATCTATCCAGTAGGTCGTCTTGACCGTAACACAACAGGTGTTCTCCTCCTTACCAACGATGGCGAGTTGGCTTCAAAGCTCACACACCCTCGCTTCCTGAAGAAGAAGGTATACCATGTGTTCACCGACAAGAACGTCACCGCTGCTGATATCAAGCAGATTGCAGAGGGCATAGAGCTTGAAGACGGACCAATTCGTGCTGATGCCATCGAGTATGCTTCTCCAACAGATAAGAAGCAGGTGGGAATTGAAATACACTCTGGAAAGAACCGTATCGTTCGCCGTATCTTCGAACACCTCGGCTACAAGGTCATCAAGCTCGACCGTGTGCAGTTCGCTGGACTCACAAAGAAGAACGTGCGCCGTGGCGACTGGCGATTCCTCACCGAGAAGGAAGTTGATATGCTCCGCATGGGCGCTTTTGAATAAAGAAGAAAAAAGATTATCAAACAGATTCTGGAAGAAACCTCTGAAGGACTCTTCCAGAATCTTACAACACAAATGCTGGAGAGAGTCTGCGGCATACGAATGCAAAAAAAATTCTCCATAAAGTGCATTCTGATGCCAAAATCCTCCTAAATAAAATAATGTGTCTTCAAGAAAAATGAAACGGACAAAAATTGTTGACGTGCTGAAATCAACAGACTTCGGCAGTCAGGTATGTGTGAAAGGATGGGTGCGCACTCACCGCTCAAGTAAGGCGGTGGACTTCATCGCACTCAACGATGGCTCTACAATCAAGAACGTACAGCTCGTCTGTGATGCCGACAAGTTCGATGCAGAACTGCTGAAGCAAATAACAACAGGTGCCTGCATCTCTGCAACGGGAACACTCGTAGAGAGCCTCGGAAAGGGACAGACAAGTGAGATACAGTGCTCGGAGATTGAAATCTACGGACTCTGCGGAACCGACTACCCTATGCAGAAGAAAGGACAGAGCTTTGAGTATATGCGTCAGTATGCTCACCTCCGTCTTCGTACAAACACCTTCGGAGCAATCATGCGCATTCGCCACAATATGGCAATGGCAATACATACCTTCTTCCATAACAAGGGGTATTTCTATTTCCACACACCACTCATCACAGCCTCTGACTGTGAGGGTGCCGGACAGATGTTCCAGGTAACCACAAAGAACCTCTACGACCTAAAGAAAGACGAGAACGGACAGATTATCTACACTGACGACTTCTTCGGAAAGCAGACATCTCTAACCGTCTCTGGACAGCTCGAGGGCGAGCTGGGTGCAACAGCACTTGGTGGCATCTATACCTTCGGACCAACATTCCGTGCAGAGAACTCAAACACTCCTCGACACCTTGCTGAGTTCTGGATGATAGAACCAGAGATTGCATTCATGGACCTCGAAGAGCTCATGGAACTTGAAGAGGAGTTTATAAAATATTGCGTGCAGTGGGCTCTCGACAACTGCAAGGACGACCTCGCCTTCCTCAACCAGATGATCGACAAGGGTCTCCTTGAGCGCCTGAACAGCGTGGTGAACACAGAGTTCGTGCACCTCCCTTACACAAAGGGTATCGAGATTCTGCAGGAAGCCATCAAGAACGGAAAGAAATTTGAATTCCCTTGCAACTGGGGTGACGACCTCGCTTCTGAACACGAGCGCTACCTCGTTGAAGAGTACTTCAAGAAGCCAGTGATCATGACCAACTACCCTAAGGATATCAAGGCGTTCTACATGAAGATAGACGCTGAGAAACCAGTGTGCAACGGAGAGGTGATGAAGGAAACAGTGCAGGGCACTGATGTTCTCTTCCCACAGATTGGCGAAATTATCGGTGGCTCGGTGCGTGAGGAAAGCTACGAAAAGCTGCTCGGTGAGATAGAGCGCAGAAACATCCCTATGAAGGATATGGAGTGGTATCTCGATACTCGTCGCTACGGCTCCTGCCCTCACGCTGGCTTCGGACTCGGCTTCGAGCGCCTCATACTCTTCGTGACAGGTATGCAGAACATCCGTGACGTGATTCCATTCCCACGCACTCCAAACAACGCTGAGTTCTAAGGAAATCAAATAAGGCGGGGGTAAACAAAATATAGACGGAAAACGCTTGCAAAAAACGCATAAGAGCCTATATTTAAATAAGGTATAAGGTTTTATGGGAAGAGACAACAGAAACCAAGAATAATTAATTAAAAGATGTTAATTGTTTTTAATCTATTAATCTTTCTATAGAAAAAATGCTTACCTTTGCATCGAGTATTATCAATTCGATACTGAAATAGAAAAGTACTAATATAAATTATAATTATTGTAAGATGAAAAAAATTGTTAATTTGGTTGCTCTGCTCCTCTTGGCATCATCTTCAGTAACCTTTACTGCATGTAAGGATTATGATGAGGATAACTACAACGAGCTTCGTGCAGAGCTTGAGAATCAGAACCAGACTCTCAAACAGTTGATTGAGAACCAGAAGGCTTCTCTCCAGTCACAGCTGGACGCTCTTAAGCAGACTCTTGAGAACGTAAAGCAGTGCACTTGCGACCCTTCTGACGTAGACAAGAAGATCGAGATCGCTCTCAAGGAGTATCTCGCTGCACACCCAGACCTCAGTGTTGAAGACATCCGCAACATCATCAAGTCTGAGACCGCTGCCTTCGTAACTGCTGAGCAGCTCCAGACTGCTGTTGCTAATCTTGAGAAGGCTATCGAGAACCTCAACAGCAAGCACAACAACGACATTCAGGAGGTGCTTGAAAAGATCAATATCGCTAACCAGGCTGCCGCTGATGCTGCTGCACTTGCAAAGTCAGCACAGAAGCTCGCTCAAGAGGCTCTCGACGAGGCAAAGGCTGCTGGTTCACAGGCTTCTGAGAACAAGGCAAAGATTGCTGCTCTTGAGAGCATTGTTAGCAGTCTCCAGACAACTGTTGCTAACCTTGACACAACCATCCAGGGTCTTTCAGAGAAGGTAAAGAAGGCTCTCAAGGACGCTTCTGACGCTCTTGCACAGGCAAATGCTAACAAGAGTGAGATTGAGAAGCTTTGGATTGCTGTGAACGCTGCTTCTGGTGGTGAGGTAGACCTTTCTAACTACTACACAAAGGACGAGGTTAAGGAACTCTTCAACGACTACTTCACAAAGTACGAAGTAGAGACTCTCCTCAACCGTTACGCTTCTAAGGAAGAGCTCGCTCTCGAGGCACAGAACATTAAGACTTTTGTAATCAACTACGTTACCCAAATAATGTCAAACCTTGATGTATATACAAAGGGTGAGGTTGACGCAAAGGTATCTACTCTCACTTCTTCAGTCCAAGCTCTTGAAGGAAGGATGAACACAGTTGAGGTTGATATTACAACAATCAAGGGTGACATCTCAACTGCGAACGGTAAGATTAATGGTATCACTGGTGATATTACAAGTATTAACGGTAACATCGCGACTATCAACACTAATATCGGCACTATCCAGAACGATATCGATACCATCAACACAAAGCTCGACAACATCATCGGTCTGCTCAACAAGCTCGTTAGCGGTATCGTTGTTCAGGGTGCTACAAACAAGGTATTCGGACAGTTCAGATTGCCTGCAAACATCAATTCAAACATGCTCATCACTTACTATGGCAAGTCTGTAAACGATGTTAAGTTCCCTTCAACAAGCTCTACAAACTATGCTGCTCTCGCTGTTGACAGCCGTCTTACACCTGCAGAGGCAGAGATCATCGGTCTTTCTGGCGTTGAGAAGGAAGAGGTTGGCTCAGGCTTTACTCTCGTAAGCGATGCAGTGGGTAGCGCAGGTACTGTATACGTAACTGTAAACCCTTCTAACTACGACTTCACAGGCACTATGCTCGCTCTTGAGACAAGCCAGGGTGTTGACGCAGGTATCGAGCTTACTCCTCTCGCAAAGTCTGACGAGGAACTGAAGTTCGGTATGACACGTGCTGCTGACAACGGCTTCTATGAGTCAAAGGCAACTATCAGCGCTGGCGCTATCCAGAGCGGTGCTGTTCAGACAATCGATATCGATGCTGAGGGCTTCGCAAACATTGCTCGCAACCTCAAGAACCGTCTCCAGGGAACAGAAGAGTTCAACGCTTCTGCAATGATTGAGACTGTTTACAACCAGCTCTCTGCTAAGCTCAACGCATATGCTGCAAAGGTTAACTGTGTTGACGAGGCTACTGGCGTAGAGCGCTCTGTAACTTCTCAGTATAACATCGCTGCTGCTGCATTCACTCCACTCTCTTACAACTTCGGCTACACATTCTATGGTCGCAGCCAGTTCTGGGGATATGAGTATGCTGACAAGCTCATCGATAAGGTTGGTGAGAAGGTAACCGCTAAGCTCCAGCAGGCTTCTCAGGCTATCATCGGCTCTATCAACCTCCCAGAGGCTCCAACACTCCAGCGCATCACACTCGACCGTCTTGACCCTAACGACCCATCTGTTGCTCACTTCGAGATCACTATCCTCAACGAGATTACAATTGACGGTGTTGTTTACGAAATCAAGAAGGATACTGACGGTAAGTACTATTACTATAACAAGGCTACTGGCATAAAGAAGGACAATACTCCTGTTACAGAGATCGAAATCTGGACACCTAAGCAGGATCTCCATATTGAGCTCCCAGCGGAAGCAGGTGGTGGCACTATTGACAAGACCATCCCTGCAGAGAAGCTCCTTGTTCTCCCAGTTGCTATCGACCTCCGTTCTGAGCTCGCTGACTTCTACAACAACATGGTTAGTCAGGTAGAGGATATGAACCAGATGATCGATGCTATCCAGGATTACCTTGACGACATCAACGGTCTTCTCGACAACCTCGCTATCGAGGAAACTCTCACAAACACCGCAAACGATGTTACATCAACTCTCCAGAGCATCCTCAACCGTGTAAACAGCAAGCTTGTTAGATTCCTTGATGCAGCTATCCTCAAGATGCAGCCTGCTCTGTTCTTCACAACAAACAACAGCGGAAAGACAAGCCTCCACTACCCTACTTCTGCAATGAACAACCCTTCAGTTGTTGAGTCTGGAGACGTAGTGCTCGCTCCATTGTCATTCACAGCAGAAATCCTCAACCCTGCTTACAAGAAGCACGTGGCTTGTGTGAACGTTGTAAAGGCAGGACGCTCTGCTCAGGCTGGTGACGCTGATTGCCTCAAAGTTCTTCAGGAGGTAAACAGCCAGAACAACATGAACGTTGTTGTTGACGGTTTCGTTCGTCAGATTCCTGTTAAACTCCCTGCTGGTTACACATATCAGTTCGCTTACTCTGCACTTGACTACACTGGTGTTATGAGCACAGTACGTACTGCAATCCGTGTAAAGTAATCACTTGACAACAAAAAACCTCTCTTACGCCTCTCCCCACCGAGGGAGAGCGTAGATAACCACAAGTTTTCTTCTTGCTCTTTGCTCTTGTAGTGAGGGCAGGAAGAAACTTTTTTTTACGGAAAGGAGCAGACTTTTCTCCGCGACTCTTTCCATTGTAAAAAAACTATTAAAAACAAAACAAGATCATAATATGAACATGAAGAAGACTTTATTTTCTGCTCTCCTCGCAGTAGCGGCATTGACAGCATCTGCACAGGAGCAGTCAAAGACAGAGTATGTCTTCCAGCCAAACTGGTACATACAGCTTCAGGCTGGTGCTCAGCATACTCTCGGAGAGATTGACTTCGCTGACCTCGTTTCTCCTACAGCACAGGTAACTCTCGGTTATCAGTTCGACAAGGTTGTTGGCGCACGACTCGCAGTAGGCGCTTGGCAGAGCAAGGCAGGCTCAGAGATGAAGGGCTATAAGTATAAGTGGAGCTGGAACTATGTTGCTCCTTCTATTGACGTGACAGCAAACCTTTCTAACCTCTTCTGCGGCTACAACCCTAAGCGTCTCGTGAACGTAGGCATCTTCGCTGGTTTCGGTGCAAACATCGCATTTGGCAACGATGAGGCTGCTGATGCAGAGAAGAACATGGTGAGCACATTCGGACAGCCTGTTATGGGTGACGACCAGTACACACGCTACCTCTGGGACGGCAGCAAGGCTCGCCTCTTCGGTCGTGCTGGTGCTACTGTTGACTTCCGCATCTCTGACGCTGTTAGCGTAGGCATCGAAGTAAATGCAAACACTCTCAACGACAAGTACAACTCAAAGAAGGCAGGCAACTCCGACTGGTATTTCAACGCCCTCGCAGGTGTGAAGATCAACCTCGGCAAGAGCTACACAACTCGCACCATAGAGGCTCCAGCCCCTGTTGTTGTTGAGAAGGTTGTTGAGAAGGTTGTTGAGAAGCCAGTGGTTGTAGAGGAGAAGCGTGAGGAAATTCGTCGCGATATCTTCTTCACCATCCGTGCTACTCAGATCACTCTCGCAGAGAGCACAAAGGTAAAGGAGATTGGAGAGTATCTCCAGAAGTACCCAGAGGCAACCGTAACCGTTACTGGTCATGCCGACAAGGGCACTGGCAATGCAAAGATCAACCGCGACCTCTCTATCAAACGTGCAAACGTTGTTGCCGACGCTCTTCGTACACAGTACGGCATTGAGGCAGACCGCATCACAGTAGAGGCTGTTGGCGACACCGTACAGCCATACGCTGAGAACGACCTCAACCGCGTTACTATCTGTATTGCAAAGTAAGGCAAGAGAAAGAAAAAAAAGTATACCGGGGTTTTCTTTCAGAAAGAAATTCCTTGGTATACTTTCTGCATTTCTTCCTTGCAGAAAATTTTATACCAATTTTTTTGATTCACAAATCACAAAATCTTCACAAAAAGAAATATGAAGAAAATATTTACACTTCTGGCTTTCGTCGGACTATCGGTAGCTTCTTACGCACAGCTGAACGGTAGCGGTTATTATCGCGCCATGAACGCGAACACGGAGCGATACATCTACGTGATAGACGACAAGGGCTTTATCAGCCTTCAGGCAAATGCTGCCGACACAAAGGCCATCCAGCTGAGAAAAGGCAAGGAGCATGTCTTCGACAACCCTTCTTCTGTGCTCTACGGACTTTCTAAGGGTGGCAACCTCTGGGACCTTCAGGCACAGGGCTCTGGAGTATATGGAATCATTGGTCTTGACGTTACTGTGAAGTCGTTCGCCAGTGATGGTGGAAACCCTTATGAGGTATCTGGAACCACAAACGGTCAGACCGTTTATCTTGTAGACAAAGAGCAGGAGATGTATGAGGAATACGGAAAGCTCGATACTGGCGGCTCTTCCTACAAACGTTGGATGATCACTCCAATGGATCAGACAGAGAACTATCTCGGCATCACTCCTAACGTACAGGCAAACGACAAGTACTACTCTTCTTACTATGTTTCCTTCCCATTCTCCTTCCATAGCGAGGGCATGAAGGCTTACTACGTAACTAAGGTAGACACAAAGAACAATGTTGTTGTGGTGAAGGAAGTAGAGGGCATCGTTCAGAAGTCTATGCCAGTGATCGTTGAGTGCTCTACAGCTGCTGCCGAGACCAACAAGCTCGCTCTTCAGGACTACACAAAGCATGATGCGGCTCCTGCAGACAATCTCCTCGGTGGTGTTTACTTCAGTCTCCACAACCACATGTACAACGACCGCCCTTGCGGATATACTGAGTACGACCCTAACACCATGCGTATCCTCTCTTCTGTAGATGGCAAGCTCGCTTACGTAAACGCTGCAGAGAACAAAGACCTCCTTAACTATCAGGCAAAGACTGTTGTATACGACGAGAAGGCTGGTCAGAAACTCGTTCCGAAGTACCTCCTCAAGGCAAACCAGTCATACCTAAAGGTTGCTGAGGGCACTGCAGATGTGCTCTACGTACTCACAGAGGCTGAGTATGCAGAGAAATACCCTCCAGTACCAGAGACTGTTCCTGGTGATGTTACTGGCGACGGAACTGTGGATATTCAGGACTGCTCTTCTGTTCTCAATATATTCCTTAATGGTTCCGGCTCAGCAGATACTAAGGCTGCCGACCTTAACAACGATGGTGTTGTAGACATCCAGGACGTTTCTATCGTTTTGAACGCTTTCCTATCTTCTAAATAACCCGCTGTTCACACTTGCTGAAGAAAAGATTGTCATCTGTTTCTTTGGTTAAAGAAAGATAGATTGTCATCTGATTCTTAAGTTAAGAAGATATTATTGTCATCTGTTTCTTCAGTTGAAAAAGAATAGCATTATAAAGAATTTTTACAGTCATGAAAAAAATATTTTTATCTATTGTAATGGCAGTGTCAGCCATTCTTGGCGCTTCTGCTCAGACAACTGCTGCAAACCCTGTTACCGTAGAGAACCCAAACTTGAAGGTCACTCTTTCTGATATCACCCTCGTTCCTGGCGGAGACGCTGCCTACCTCACAGTTTCTGAGGAGTGCGAAGGCGGAACCTACGCTGCTTTCCAGATGGTTATGCACTTCCCTAAGGGCATTGAGGTTAACAAGGTAAAGTCAGGCCGTAAGGAAGTTGATGATGTCGCTCTCAATGCAGCTCGTTTTGATGGTCTCACACATTCAATTTCACTCGGTACACCTGAGGTAGAGGATGGTTTCCTTCTGAAGGTCGCTTGTATCGATTTGACAAGCAACGATAATTTCTACAACGATGATGCTGATGGGAAGAAGGTTACTGAGCTCTTTAAGGTTGGTTTGAAGGCAAACTCTACAGCGGCTTTCGGTGACTTCAAGGTACTTGTAGATCAGATTAAGTTCATCAAGAAGAACTCTGACGCAGATATTCCTTCTGGTGAGGTTTCCTTCACACTTTCCATCCCTGACCCTGCTGGTATAGAGAACGTCTCTCTTGACAATACTCCTGCAGAATTCTATACCATCGATGGCAAGAAGCTCCAGGAGCCTCAGAAGGGTATTAACATCATCCGCATGTCTGATGGTTCTGTCCTTAAGCAGGTAAAATAAACCAAATTACTATAGAAAAAAATCCGCCGTTTCGACTTGTGATTAATAATCGCAGTCGAAACGGCTTTTTTTAAAATTCTTTTTATCATTTAGCGTAAAAGGAAGTTGATAGAGAAAAAATATGCACACTGACGTATTATGGAAAAAGTGAACGGACATGCTCCGTTTTTTTCCAATTTCATGCCAGTTTTTCAGCTCACAAGTGGGTGGATTAAACCGCTCCGAGTGGGTGGACATGCTCAGTTTTCTGCACTTCTTCCTTTTATCTTCATTCGTTATTATTCCTCATTGTTCTCGTTTAGCCTTCGCTACTCCTTTGCTTTGCAATCGAAGACAAAGCGAAGTTCTATCGAACATCTATCGAAGACCTATCGAAGACCTATCGAAGACCTATCGAAGACCTATCGAAGACCTATCGAACATCTATCGAAGACCTATCGAAGTGATCATACGGCAATTTTATTTTATACCCCTACATTGTTTGTCTGTTACACCCTATTTCCCAAACTTCACGGTCTTGACATTCGAACCAGAAGAGATGGTGAGGAGATAAACTCCAGAAGGGAAGGAAGAGAGAGGGATACACTGCAAAGAGCCAGCAGCAACATTGTTGAGACGAATAGAAGAGAGACATGTGCCGTCAGCAGAACGGAGCGCGACAGAGACATTCGCAGCATCAGCAAGGAACGATAGCGAAAGCATGTCTGGATTCACGGTGAGCGCAGGCATGAAGGCACTGTCGTTAGTAACGTTTCTGATGTCAGTAAGTTCAAGAGTTCGTGAAAGAGCCGCAAGAGCATCTATTTTTCCATAGCCCCAAGAGTTGTTTGGTAGAGAAGCAGCAAAAGAGTCGCTACGAGCAGAAGAAGAGAGAATATCTTTCACAACCTCTGGCGATAGCTGCGGATCAGCCTGCAGCATAGTAGCCACAACACCAGCCACAAACGGTGCCGCCATGCTTGTGCCCATCTGATAGCCATACTCATACACTCGTCCAGAAGTTTCGTTAGAGGCAGCAGGAATCTTCGTCCCCGAAGAGTCGAAGGACGATACTGCAGAGATGATGAAACATCCAGGGGCAGTAATCTCTGGCTTTGTTCTTCCATCGGCAGTAGGACCACAACTTGAGAAAGAGCCAAGTGCACCAAGAGACTCGTCAGGAAGCACAGAAGAGTTGTATTCCGTTCTTGTGACATAAGCCCCAGCAGTAACAATACGCTTTCCTGTACCTCCCACCTCAGCAATGGTAGACTCCGAAGCAGGTGCAGTGAAACCCTCCACATCCTTTGACTCGAGAGCGAGGTAGATATTGTCAGCCCAGATATCTACTTTCCCAGCAGATTTTGGCTTTACAGTCAGCACAACCCCATAGTTGTTACGGATGGTGGATATGCGAGAGTCGAGGAAAAGCGACAGCTTTTCATTATTTGGATTCTTCTCCGCAGCCACCTCAATAGTTCCAGTGGCATAACTGCCTAACGTCACTGTCTTTGTGCCCTCAATAGGGTATATGACCTCAGAAACTATTTCCTTATTTTGGAAAAGGCTGTAGGCAGAGAGCGATACCTCCATCTCCATATCCTTCTCCGCCCAAAGCTGCACAAAGCTACTGATATCATCAGACGAAGGCTTCTGCTTGAAAGAGATAAACGTGCGCAAAGGAGCATCGTCAGGAGAGAGGAAAGTCTTGGAGATATGGAACTTGTCTTGACGGTGGTTTCCCGCCGCTCCAACAATAATCCTTCCCGGTCCCTGCATCTCATCGGCAAGTCGGTCGAAATCAGAAGTGCCATCATGCGGACCATCATGATTTCCGAGGCTGAGGTTCACGACACATGGCTTCCCCACTTTCTCTGCATAATCGAAGATATAACGCACACCATTACTGATGTCGGCAAGCGTACTACTGTTAAGATCAAGCGCAACAAGCACAATCTCCGCATCAGGAGCACAACCAGAATATTTTCCGTCGAGGAAGGCAGAAGAGCCAGCAGCAATGGCAGCAACATGAGTGCCATGGGAGTTTGTCTCACAGTCAGCCTTTCCACGCCGTATTGCCTCCTCAGAGGTCATCTCTATTCCATATCCGAAAGCTTGAGGGGCTGAGCATCCCTCAAACGATTCTGTTCCCTGCTCCCAGACTCTTGCTATCCTCAACCTCCCGTCTTTCTCACAGAAAGCTTCATGGCAGTAGTCGAAGCCAGAATCTACAATTCCTACCACTACCCCACTTCCTGTGAACGGCTGTGATAGACTCTTTCCACTGAGAACATCAGCATGACCTGTCTCCTCTTTCGCCACATCAAGCATCTGTTGTGGCCTTCCCGGTATGGAAATACGCTTCACCTGTCCGTTCTCTGCCATTTCTGCCAGTTTTGCGAGCGATGTGCGAAGGGTTGTGGTTTTCCCATCCATTAAGGTTACGTAAGCCGTTGTCTCCTCTGTGGAGCTGTCGGCACTTCGTGTTATGCTTCCCTTCTTCAGCAGGAGCTGTGTTCTTGGCGACAGCAACGACTGTGCATTCACGCCAAGGGAAGAAGCGAGGAATGCCGTGAATATGGAAATATAGATTTTTCTCATTTTTTTCTTGTGAATATTGAACTATCTTACTACAACCTTCTTAACAACAGTCTTTTCTCCGCTCCTTGCCTTCACGATATACATTCCAGGAGCCTGAGAGAGAGCAGGATTGCAAGCCCTACCAGAAGCATCGAATATGCGCACTCCAGAAACCTCACCGTCAACAACAAGCTTTCCGTCAACAACGTTCACATCGAAAGCATTAGAAGCATTCTGCGTCTCTTCAATTCCAGAAGCGCCAGAAGGGAAAGCCGCCTGAGTAGCACTCTCTCCGAGCTTCACCTGCAGACAGTTATAGACAGTGTTTCCTGTAGCACTATTAGGCTCATAGGCAGCAATATACGCCACGAAATAGAGATTCTCTGGCACCACCGGCTTCGTGATCATCTCCTCTGTCTTTCCAGCATCCTTCATAAGTTCTTCTGTCCAAAACGAAGACCTTATAGCCTCTGGAAGTGTGAACGACTTCTGATATTTTGTCACCTCCCCAACCTTGAAGTTAGGGAGCACGCCCCATGCATTTTCGGTTACCGTACCACGGAAAGCACGGTCGTGAGAATACTGGTCGCCACCGTTCGACTGAGAGTCTTTCAGTCCGTCCTGTACAATCATTACGTTCATAACCGTCTGACCGTCAAAAGCTTCGTGAGGGTACACCTCAAAAGAAAGATCAACAAGACGAGTTTCTGGATTATACTTTGTGTCGAGCTTCAGCGATGCGAACGGACGGAGACAAGAAGCATAGTCGAGCATGTAGTTGATATCGTCAGAAGAAATCATCCCTACAGGGATATTTGTGTAAGGGTTAGGAGTTCTGGCAACCATGAATGCTGGTGCGTATTGTGAGCTTCCGTAGAAGGCAGTGTAGTAATAGTCTTCCTCCATACTGAAATTGTCTGGATGATAACCAGAATGGTGTGTTACCTCCACATGTGGAAAAACAGTGTTATTCAGCACGCTATTCATAGTGCGATGACCAGCAGGGCAGTTAGGACACTCCTGTCCGGTGAACATCTCCACGAGCAGGTTTCGCTCCATATTTTCAGGATAGAAGAACACATTTGATGAGTAGGCGTTGTCAGAAGCATCACTATCAGCGCCACCATTTATTGATGCCACCTCCATAGCCATAAATGAAGATCCAAACTCGCCAGCCTCAATTTCTGGCAGTTCAAAATTATATGTCTTCCCAGCCTCGATGTTCACATCCTTGAAAGAGATTGTCTCCACAGCCGTTCCCGCAGTGAATTTTATCTCAAACTCACGAACAGTTTCCGTGCCGATGTTCAGCACCTCTCCCCAGAACGTATATTTTCCGCCTGCCTTGTAGTAATCGCTGAAATATCCGCGCTTCATAAGGAGGTCGGTAGATTGAGGAACATCATCGAGCACAGCCTTTAGAGAAACGGCGCCCATACCTCTTCCAAAGATGTCCTGCCATTCATCGTCGATAATGGCAAAGGAGCAGTTCTCCACATCGTAGGAATAGTCTACATGGAGAGGGTTCATGTTCGCATTGTTCATCAGAAGTTCAAAGCCGATGAAGAGCTCCTTCTCCTCGCCAGTGATGACATAAGGAGTGTCGAAAGAAGTCTCTATCCATTTTGCAGAAGCAGAAGAGACATCCTTTGAGGCTACCTCAAAATTCTTGGCAGCAAGATTCTCGCCGTTCAGCTCTGCCTTCACAAATGCCTGCGCATCAGAGACCTGACGACTGCCATAGATGGCTTGTATGCCCGTGATGCTTTTTCCTTTTAGGAGTGCGAGCTTCTCGTGTGTGAGGCGTATTGCCTGTCCTTGTTTCTGACTGTTTCCAAAATGCATGAAGTTGCTGCGTGAGAAATCACCGTTGGTGTAACCGAAGGTTGCTCCAGCTGCAGCCTTCAGACAGAAGAGTGTCATGATGACGAAGAGTAATTGTTTTTTCATTGTCTTTTATGTAGTATTTTTATTTATTTTTTCTTCTTTGGAAAAATTTCTGAAATAAAGGCAAGATGCCTTTTTGTCTGCAAAATTACAAAATAAAAAATAAATACAAAATTATTTTTAGAATTTTTGCCATATTATTTTGATATTCGGATTTTTTTTTGTACTTTTGCAGTCGGAATGGTGAAAGAACATGACAAATGACACTAAGAGAAACGTTTCAATTGACATTTAGAAAGCAGCATGTGACTTTTTTGTCAACAAAACAAATAAATCAATTACATTTTGCCATGGAATACAAAAACCACTTGACACATTATTAAATTCAAAGAAAAATAATAAACAATTATTAAATAAAAAACATCATGAAGAAAATCTTACGCTATTCAGCTTGTGCATGGCTCTTGGCATGGCTTGGAGTGCATGTTGCACTTGCTCAGGACTACTCCGGAAAGCCCGGACGAAAGGCAGTCTGCACGTTCACTGTAGGCGACGCCATGGGTGAGTCAGGCGGAACAATCACCAAGCAGAACCATGTCTTCTATGGTCAGGAGAACATGCCTGCTTTCGGTGCATTGGTAACAAAGGGCACTGACGGCTCACTTGCAACAACCGATTTCTATCGTTTTAGCACAGCCAAAGACGGTAGCAACTCTGTAACCACAAAGACTGGTCAGCAGTGGAAGACCACTGTCTACGGCAATAAGGAGTATGCTGAGGAGAAAACTCAGGAGGTTGTAACGGTAAACGCAAAAGGTCAGATAATAGCAAAGACCGACCAGAGCAGTGCTTATGCTTACGAGTACAACGCTGAAGGCCTTCTCGTGAAAGAGAACGTCACAGTTCTCTCTTCTGGCGCATTCTCAAAAGCAATCGCTTACGAGTATGACGGCAAGGGAAACATCACAAAGCGCACAACCTACTCTCGCAAGACAAAGAGCGACCCTTCTACAGAATATGTAAGCTCTGTGGAGGATTACTCTTACGTAAACGGCGAGCTCGCAGAGATTGTGAAGTACAACGGCACCTCTACTTCAGAGCCAAAGCTGTATTCTAAGAAGACATACGAGGTTTATAACGGCAACAAGAATCAGATTCTCGAGAAGTCTTTCACATCTCCAAAGGTTGCTGCCGACGGCACCGTGACATGGTCACAGAGTGCAACAGCCATTATCTACGAATATGCTGACTTCACAGAGAATGGTGGCGAGGGCTGGAAAATCTCTGACCTTTCTGCAACCTGCTCTGGAACAAAGAACAATGTTACAGTTTCTTTCTCTGCTCCAAAGAATGCTGGAGAAAACACAAAATATGCTATCTTCCGCAGCGGACAGCTTGCTGCTGTGGTAAGCAACGCAGAGGTGAACAAAGGTGGCAAGTGCCAGTATATCGACGCAGGCGTACAGCTTGGCACCTGGACATACTTCGTGCTTCCTTTCGAGGGAGATGCTCTCACAAACATAACAGCGAACGGTGAGCGCTATGTATCAAACACTTCTAACGTAACCGTAACAAGCGATTCTCTCAAGCCTGTTCAGAGCATCTCTCTAAAGGTAAATAAGGATGCTGAAGGCATTTATGTCATCACGGCATCATGGGACGAGAACCCTTCTCTTGCAAGCAGCTCTTGCCAGAAGCACTCCATCTATCACATGCGTACCCTTACAACAGGTACTAAGAGTCCGCTTCAGCTCGGTTCAACAACAGATAAGAATGCTACTTCTATCAGCTTCGACTATCCTACTTCTTACAATGTCCTCGACCTCTTCGTAGCGACACTCTATAGCGAGGGAGTTGCAATCTCTGAACATATCTCACTAAAGAAGGCTGACCTTGAAAGCCTCATAGCAACAGAACCAGAGAAGCCAGGAACAGATCCTGGAACAACTGAAAGAACTCCTTTCACAGTATATGGCGTATACCCTTACTGGGAGGGTGCAAAAACAGCTTCCTTCGATATCGCTAAGCTAAACGCAGAAACTCCTGCTGAGGTAGCTACAGAGGTGGCAATCAGCGGCATCAACGATATGCTTGCGTGTGGTGCTACCATTGGCGACAAGTATTATGCTTTCTTCACCGATACTGATTGGAACGTTTATTTCGGAACTGTGAACTTCACTACTGGTAACGTGGTAAAGCTGAAGAAATACGGCTATGGAAACCTCGGCTATCAGATGAAGGGTCTTGCTTACGATGCTACCGACAACGTTCTCTATGGTATTGAGCAGATTTACGACGAGGCAAACGATGCCATGACAACGGCTCTCTGCACTATCAACCCTGAGAACGGAAACGTGACAGAGGTGAAGAGATTCAACAAGGAGTTTGCTATGCTCGCAGGAGACGGTGACGGCATTCTCTATGCCATCAGCACTGCCTACGACGAGAACTTCCAGCTCATTCCTTCACTCTGGAAGATCAACGATGCTCTTGAGCTCTCTGCAGAGCCAGTGATTGCTGCTACTGCTCCTATGACATACGCTATGAACCTCAGCAGCCTTGTTGCTCCTGATGGAAAGGTGGTATACACAGTTGCTGGAACAGACGTATATGCTTGGGACCTCGCAGCAAAGACATACGCTAACATCGGAAGCCTTTCTAAGGAAGTTGCTGGTATCACCACTGCAAAGGGTACTGCAGACGCTGAAGGTGGTCTCGTTCCAGAGGTTGTAAACACTCGCTTCCTCGTGAAGAAGACATGGTATGGCGATGCTATGGGCTCTGTTAAAGACAAGGACATGCGCATAGAGGAGTATTTCTACAACTACGATGGCAAGGTGGCTCGCATTGCTCAGAGTGCTCGTGGCATCAGTGAGCAAGGACAGCCTACCGACTATGAGATTACTCGCCTCACAAAGAACAACTTCGACTTCAACGGAAACATTGTTTCTGCTTCCATCAACCAGTATGGCAAGTACGATTTCCAAGATATGGCATTCAAGGAAACTGGAAAGAACACTTACGACTATAACGAGCAGGGACAGCTTGTGAAGGAATTCGTAAACGGTGTCATTACAGAGTACACATACAACGCTGACGGATATGTTGCAGAGAAGAAAATCTCTACGCAGTATGATATCAACGTCAGTGAGCCAAAGTGGACTCAGACAATAAAGAACGAGGATTTCAATGCTCTCGGTCTCCCTACCAACTTCACTTCTGAAGGTGCTTACGATAGCTACAACTATGTTGGCGCTATTGATTATAACGAGAACGGCGAGAAGACTCTTGAGGTTCACTCAAAGGTTGTTATCGATGAGGAGTTCGGAAATCCGATGATGATGCCATTCGAAGTAGATGAATGGCTCTTCGACGAGACGGGCTTCTTAACAAGCTATACACACTATATCTACGACGACCAGGGACAGGCTATTCCACAGATGAGAACATCTTACTCTATGGTTGACGGCGACCCTAATAAGGTGAAGTCTGTTGACGAGACTTACTTCGATGGGAAATGGTACTCACAGGCTGGTTCTACCTGCATATATGAATATGTTGACTTCGACGGAATGCTTGACCTCGTTAGACTCGATGCAGTGGCAATGGCTGACGAGAAAACACCGAGCAAGGTGTATGTGCGCTTCACAATGCCTGCATTCGCTGAGTACGGCGGCGGTTCTGTTGCTCTCTATCGCGACGGTGTGAAGATAGATACAAAGAGCTTCATGGATGTCTTTGACTTCGACACCTACTCTTGCCAGATGACAGACGAGAACGTGAAGAACGGCACTCACGACTACTTCGTGCAGCCTCTCATGGAGAGCTACAGCGAAATGGGAGACCTCCTCGGTTCTACTGGTTACTATATCTCTGAACCTTCTTCTGTAGAGGTGAACACTTACCTCCCTGCAGTTTCTGACCTCCGCCTCATTAGCGCACGCACAGAAACAGAGAAGAAAGAGACAAAGCAGATTGTGAACATTGGTTGGACAAATCCTGCTGACCGCCCTGACGACCTCTTCAAGTCAAACGAGGTGATCATGACTGGAAACCAGGCTACTGATGCTATCACTACCAACCCTTCTGCAACAGCTCTCGATATGGAGGTAATTCTTAAGAGGAACATAGCTCCAGAGGTTTCTCTCTTCGTACTCACTCGCTATACACTCGGAAACGTGCAGAGTGAACCAATCACTATCACGCTCCAGGACTTCAACAATGCTGTTGGTATCGACAATGTTGCTGTTGACGGAGAGGGCAATGCTTTCAACTTCACAAACAACATATTCTCTGTTTCTGGAACTGCTGACATCACAGTGTTCTCTGCTGGCAGCGCTCTCCTGAAAAAGGCCGAGAACGTAGAAAGCATCGACCTCAACGGTCTTGGAAACGGCACTTACGTTGTAGTGGTGAAGAAGGGTAATGCGGTTAAGGGCTATAAGGTTACTATCAAGTAAGCAATGCTGATGCTTCCTTGTTGGAAAGAGATTGTGCTGACGCTGCTTTATTAAAACAAGTGGTGTGGACGCTGCTTTACTCAATAGGGATGATTCATAACAAATTGCCTGTCGTGTTTTTTGCGACAGGCAATTTACCGTGAAAAACAGCACATGCATTTAGGTCCTGACAAAGGCTCTTTCAAAGAAAAAAATTCCAACACTTTCTCTGAAAAGAGACCAACACATTCTCTGAAAAGAGACCAATACAATCTAAGAAAAAGAACAAAAACAAACCAGAAAAATACCTAATTATTTATCTTTAATAACAATATCAGAATGATTAAAAGACAGACGCTTAGAATTCTGCTTGCTATTCTCTTTGTCGTGGGCACTCCACTGACAATGCTTGCAGGCAAGAACATAGTCCTGAAAACACAAGAGGAATACTACCTTGCTTCTATCTCTCCAAACGGAGAATGGGCATGCGGTATGTTCATTGACTATTCAGACAACACCTTCGGATTCCGCTGGAATCTGGTTACCGACAAGGTGGAACTGCTCAGTACCATAGACAATTCAGAGGCATGGGGAATCTCAAACGATGGTACCGTGGCAGGAAATGCAAAAATGAGTCTTGGAGGCGCTCCACAGACAGTGCCTGCTTATTATAAAGACGGGAAATGGCATTTGCTTGAAATGCCTGAAGGAAACGTTACAGACGGTATTGCCTATGCCATCACTCCTGACGGAAAGTATATCTGCGGCTCAGTGGTTGTAGGCGGAAAATACAACGGTTATGTTTGGAATGAAGGTAAGCTTGAACGCACAATTGACGGTTCAAAGGGTTACGTAATGCCTTACTGCATCTCTGCCGATGGACAGCTCGTGGGTGGTTGGCAGGATACTGGCAACCGTCAGGCTTGCTATTGGAAGGCAAACGGCGAGACGGTGTTCGTTACTGAACACAAATCGCCATGGAGTGCACTGAGACGATTCTCACCAGACGGAAAGAAGGCTATTCTTTTCGGTGGTTGGGAAGAGAACGGACTGTATTGCACTTTGAACATCGAAACAGGTGAGAAGGGATGGATAAAACCAACTATAGAAGATGGAAGTCTTGAGCTCTTTGGTCTGTCAAACAACAATATTGTTGTTGGTGAGCACAACGGCTCTGGCTTCTTGAATGTTGACGGAAAGAACTATTTCGTTGACGAATACCTCAAAGAGAAGGGTGTGGATATCTCAAGCCTCAACCTCTTCCAGATGGATGGTGTGAAACCAATTTTCCACTGCTCTGATATCAGTGCCGATGGCTCTGTTCTTGCTATTAGATATTATGCAAGCGCAGGAACAGATAGCGAGGGAAATCCTCTCGCTGCTACTCGCTCTGCTGTCATCAAGTTCGATGTCGATGCATCAAGCTACTCGCCTGTGGTTACTGTTTCTGGCGTTGAGGGCATGGACATGGCAAAGATTGAATGGACAGTACCTGTAGGCGTTGAGGGCATCTCTGGTTTCAATGTCTATCGCGATGGTGAGAAGATTGCTTCTGTTGGTGCTGACGTTTCAATGTATCTCGACAAGAACCTTGAGAAGAAGGCATACGAATATGGTGTCACAATGATAAGGGCGGAAGGTGAGTCAAAGATGTCGGAGGCAGCTTCTGTAACTATTGAAGAAAGGAAGAGTGAGGCTCCACAGACGGTCTTCGTACGCCAAAAGGGCTTCAACAACGCATATATCTCCTGGACTGAGCAGAAGTCGAACCTTCTCACAAGGGGATATACAGACATCAATACTGCTAATGTGCAGGGATTTGGTGTAAATGCCGACAACCTCTCTTTCGAGACTGCTATTCGTTTCAGCAAGAACGATGTTGCTGCTTTGGAGGGTTGCAAGCTTGCGAAGGTGAACTTCTTCCCTGCTTCTAACCAGAAAGACTGGTCTCTGAACATCTATACTTACGATGAGACGGGAACGGTTCTGAAGTCTCTGTATTCAAAGCCTATTACTCAGGAACTGAAATATGGAGAGTTGAACACCGTGGTGCTCGACACACCATTAGAGCTTCCTGCTGGTGAGCTGGTTGTGAGCATTGGAGTGAAAGTGGAGAAAGCAAGTCAGAACGTCTTTGGCATGGACTACGGAAAAGCAGAGATGAGATTCTCTGACCTTATTCGTCTTGCCGATGAACCTGACTTCTATTCCATCTCTGAGATTTCTTCTATGGATGGATATCTCTATCACACTTCTTGGCTGATGAACGCAATCTTTGCTCCAGAAGGTGCTCCTGCTGACATCGATGACTTGAAGGAATATGCCGTTTCTGTTGACGGTGAAACAGTGCTCACAATAAACGACTTCGAGGCTATCGTGCCTGCAATCTCTGAAGGTGAGCATGAAATTGGTGTGAAGGCGGTATACAAGAACGGAACAGAGTCTGACATTGTTGCCGTTACTCAGAACATTGCAGTGAACGATGCTTACCTCCCTGCTGTCGATAACCTCATGGTTCGCTTCTCTGACACAAAGGATATGACGGTTTCATGGCTTCAGCCACTGGAGAAGGAGCAGAAATACATAAGCTATGCTGGTGAGACACAGAGCCTCAGCAGTGTGATTGTTCCTTCAGGTTATTCAAACATTCAGATTGCGGCAGAATATTCTCCTTCTATGTTCAAGAGCTACAAGGGCTATAAGGTGAAGTCGTTCCGCTTCTATCCTATCGCTGACGGTCTGTTCACAGCATGGATCTACAAAGACAACAAGTTAGTGGCTGAACAGCCTGTGGAGAATTACAATCTGGGTGAATGGAACTCTGTTGATTTCGCTGAGCCAATAACAATCGAGGAAGGCTCTACATACCGTCTCGTGATCGACTGCTTCGATGTGGAGGGCGGCAAGGAGGTTATTGCGGCTGACACAAAGCCAGTATATGCTGGAAAGGGTGACCTCTACTCTTTCGATGCTGAGACATTCAGCTCTGCTTCTGCTGACTCTGGCATCAACCACAACTTCATGATCGGCATGACTCTCGAAGATACAAACAGTCTTCCTGTTCCTGTTTCTGGCTATGATGTAAAGATTGACGGTGTGAAGGCAAATGGTGAGACTCTCTCAACAACGCAGTTTGCACATTCTTTCACTGAGGCTGACACAAAGGAGCACACTGTTTCTGTTGTTACTTTCTACGAGCTTACTTCAAAGTCGGTTGAGGGTGCTGCAACAGTATTCACCATTGGTAACGATACTGGCATCTCTGAGAACACAGTGGCTGACATCACTCTCTCTGAGCAGGGCAACGAGCTGAGAGTAATGGGTGAGGGCGTGAAGAAGGTTGCTATCATTGCTGCTGACGGTACTCAGGTAGCAGAGGCTGCTGGAAACACTGTTTCTCTCGACACTATACCTGCTGGCATTTATGTGGTGAAGGTTTCTACAGAGGGTGAACCTTTCGTACGCAAGATAAGGATTAACAAATAAACACTACAAAAACAATGGCTGGTTTGGAAAGGCTTGCAGAGCAGGTTTTTCACAAGCCAGCCATTTTCAATTTCTCTCCAAAAGGTAAGTTTGTGTGCATTTTTGTATATATAATTATGCACACATATTAAAAAAAATCATTTATGAACACCTACTTAACAAAAAAGATTAATCTTCGGAAACAGTTGAACGACTATCTGCTGATTGTGATTGGATGTACTATAGTAAGCATAGGATTTGTGTTCTTCATAAATCCTTATAAATTCGTGCCAGGAGGTGTATACGGAACGAGCATCGTGTTGCATCATCTTTTTCCGCAGCTGCAGGTAGGTACATTCGGATATTTCATAGGCATTCCGCTGCTGATGATTTCATACTTCGTTCTGGGAAAGGGATTAGGGGCAAAGACTCTCTTTGCTACGCTTATAACGCCTGCCATCATGAACGTCCTCTCTACGCTCGTTTATCCTACTGAGGAAGCGCTGAGAGAACTCTCGCCAGAACAACTCTGCAACGGCATGCTGAACCTTTCCGACAACCTGATTCTTGCAGCAATCATTGGTCCGGTGTTGATTGGAGTGGGAAGTGGATTCATTATGAAGGGGCATGCCACTACTGGGGGTACAGACATTATTGCTATGATCACGCATAAATATCTTAGGGTAAGATTCTCAAACGCACTGATTGCCATCGATGGAATAATAATTCTTCTTGGCTTGGCGGTGATAGGATTCGGAGTGGGTGGAACAGCTCCGGCAAAGAACACATGGATGCTCTCGGGATATTCCTTGATATGTATCTTCCTCATGTCTCGCACTCTTGCCTATGTCGTTTCTGGTTCAAAGAACAACAAACTGATGTTTATTGTTGTTGACAAGGACGATGAGCAGCTTCGTGACTTCATCATAAACCGGCTTGACAGAACAGCTACGGTGTTGTCGGGAAAGGGACTTTTCTCACAAGAAGGGAAGGTGACGCTCATGATGATGGTGAGAATGCGGCAGGTAGAGGCAGTGACAACATCTATTCGCTCTATGAACCCTGACGCTTTCATCATTGTAACAGACGCCTACGATGCTTACGGAAAGCGCTGGAAGGCATTCCCTGATAAAAATAGCATTGAACTGAGTTAAGCGAAATCAGCACAGAGTTAACACGTAATAATATTTACATCTACCTTAGTGGGAAAAAGAAAGAGAGTTTTTTCTCGGTTGCCATAATCCACTTTTAAGGCTCTTCAAGTTTACAAGTGTGAATTATAGAAAGTAGGCCACCTTGCCAGAAAGGGTTGAAGATGTAGTAAACATAGCTTATTAAAGAATATTGAACAAAATGAATAGATTCTTACTAACAGCAACTGTTTTTCTTGCACTAATCCCTCTTTCTGCCAACAGCAATATTCCAGATGGAGAGGAGAAGGTAAAGGAAAAAATAGAAACGCCAGAAGAACAATCTGCCGATAAAAAAGCGAAAAAACCAGGAAAGAAGAAAAAGAAGTCGTTTCTTCAAACTCTTGCTTCTCCTATAAAGTGGATAGGAAAGAACTGGTCGGCTTACGACATAGAATACTCCACCCCATCCTTCTACAACTGGGCCGCCCAGTTGCAGAACACCACCTCTTGTGAATGGATTGACCTTGGCTACGATGATGTTGACATCAGCATGCGTTCAAAGGTTAGTCAGAAGCTTGGGCCATATATCTCTTACGGATTTCTTGGATACGGCTTCAGTGTTGACATTAATGCAATTAATGGAAGTAAGCGAAAAAATGAATTCACACTCACCATCAACTCCAATCTTATGAATGTAGATATCATACGCCGGAGAACGGGAGGTGACTTTATGATTGACTATTTAGATATCTTGTCTTTAGACAAAAAAGAGATGGACTTCAGTGATCTTGCCGACCACTACAACGTTGGAGAGAATGTGAAATACAACATCACTGGAATAAACATCAATGTCTTCACAAACCATAAGAAATACTCTAACCCTGCTGCTTTCTCAAACGGTGCAATACAGTTGCGTTCTGTTGGCTCACCGATAATAGGCATAGGATATACTCACCAAAAGTTGCAGAATTCAATAGCAAACAAATTTCTTGACCATGCTGCACAGAAGGTGGGATATGAGAGGTTTACAGGAGAAATGGAACAGTTGGGAAAGATGATTTTCGATAACAACACCTTGCTGAACTTCACAACATCAACAGTGTTAAACACCATCATTCCATCCTATGTTTCAGTAAAAGACTTGCACCTGCAACTCGGATGGGCGCAGAATATCGCTTTCTCAAAAAGATTACTCCTGGGAATGTCGTTTGTGGCATCTCCAGGCGTTAAGTTCATCTCTGCTGACAATTTCAACAGTTACCAATACGAATACAGTAAGGATATTGCTTCCATTTTCGACGCTTTCCTGCCATTTTTCAAAGAAGCTATAGAAACCGGAAACATAACTATTAACTCTGAGAAAACAAAGGAATATATCCTCGGACTGGAAAAAGTAGATTCAGAGATTTACCAAATTGATGAGAACAGAACAAGCTTTGGCTCAAACTTCTCTGCTCGTGCCACTCTGACATACAACTACAACCGCTGGCGCTTCGGTTTTAACGCAATAGGAAACGCTTTCCTCTTTAATCGTGACATCTTCCGCTTCAATAACTATTACGGCAGTGTGAACGTGTACGCCGGTTATTGCTTCGGCAGGAAGAAACAATACCGAGAAGGAGGCAGAGACCGAGAAATGTACATAAAGGCCGCTCTCACAAAGGCACAGATAGAGGAAATGAGAGACACCATGCCAGAAAGTAATATAAATGGTGGAAATGTACAGATTCGAGAAACAAAATACCATACAGACCATGTGAGGCTGAATGTTAGAGGTTGTGACCTCGTCACAGGACCTGAAGGCTCTTACGGCTCTTTCGAAATCAAGGACGGCCATATCTCAAATGCAGACGACTCCCAAGGGCTTCTAAGAAAAGGTACTAAGTTTGAGATTGACGAGGATGGCTCTTTCTATATTCGTGCTTCTCACAATGCGAGATACAGAACTGCCAACTGGTGGAAGAAAAGACTCGCGTTGCGACAGAATTCTATGAACAGATACCCTGAACTGTTGCACTATGCCCTCTGCGGAAAGTTGACACTCTATGTGCGTAGCTACCATTTTGGAACCACAGAGCCTGTCCGTGTGGTCATAGACAATTTCTACCTCTGTCATGGCAAGGTGACAGATAGCTTTTTCGAGATTGGTGCTGATAAGTTCTCGTCTCAATCTACAGCAAGCATTACAGGAAGAATAAATGTCAATGGACGACAAACACGTGTATATATCGAGAACAAGAAAAATGGAAAGTCCATAGACTTGTATATCAACCCGCTCCGTGCATCAACAGAACGGTGGATGGCAAAAATAAGTGATTCCACACATATTGCAAAAATATCTATCCCAGGAACTCACGATGCAGGGTCGGCCTCTCTGAAGGAGTCGCCGATAGTGAGCACGGGGCATACTCAAAATTTCTCAATTCGTGAACAATTGGCTGACGGAATTCGGGCTTTTGACCTCCGTTTAAAAAAAGATATGAAGTTCGGGCATACACTAAAATGTCGTGATGGTCTCCCAGAGACATTAAAAGATATGAACGAGTTCTTGAATCGCAACCCATCAGAATTTCTTGTGGCAATGATTGGCAGTGACGAAGCAGGAGCTGCTTGGCAAAAGGTGATGAAGGATTCACTTCTGGCTGTGCTTGCTCCGTATAGGCATCTCCTCATTGATGATTTCTGCGGATCAATGACTCTTAAAGATGTAAGAGGAAAGATTCTTCTTATTAAGCGACAAAAGGACTGCCCATTTGGAAAGCATCTTCCATTTGAAAACAATACAGTGTTCACTGCTAACGGTTTCCATGTTGAGGACGTGTACAAGGAGCATAAAACATTCCGGAAAATAAAAATCGTTGAACAGCATTTACGTGAAGCCTACGAGAACAAAGACCCTAACCTTTGGTATATAACCTTCAACACCATTGCGTGGGATCCTCGACACCATAAGCCGTATTACACAGCATGGGGAGCAACAAACATTAGAAAGCCAATGAATCCTTCTCTTCAGAATATCATTGACATGAAGGCTTACGGACGTTTTGGAATCGTATTCCTTGACTTCTACAATGACCATGGCGACCAGACGCAGCTGGTGAACACAATCATCAAGTCAAACTTTAATATTCCCCAAAGCGATGACTTCATTCCGGCAGAATTTTAAAAAAGAAGTGGTGTATCTCGAGTCTCCCGACTCTGGATACACCTTACTTCAATCATAATCTTACATGCTCAGAAGAGCTCTTATGTTTAACTCTCTGCTGTCAAATTCAATATGCTACGAATACCCTTGTAGCTTTTAATTTCACTGCAAAGTTACTCATAAAATTTTATTCCTGCAACACCTAAAAATGGTAAAAGAGCGGTAAATGGCAAATATCTGCATTATGATGCAGAAAAAGAGTGATAAGTGGCAAAAAATTATCGGGGGGGGGGTAAAATTAACAAAAATCCTCCATTTTCTCGATTTTAGAGACAATGGAGGATTAATTTTTCAAACATTTTTCAGAAAAATCAGGAATCTCTATAAAATTATTTCTGAAGAAAGTTTTCTGAAGAAAGTTTTCTGAAGAAAGTTTTCTGAAGAATGTTTTCTGAAGAAAGTTTTCTGAAGAAAGTTTTCTGAAGAATGTTTTCTAAAGAATAATTTTTCTGAAGATTACTATCTAAAAAATGTTTTCTATAATCAAGAAGACTATTTGCGATAATCGGCAAGATCTTCTGGAGTAGAGTTCATAATGAAGTCGTAGTGGCGTTCAATCTCTGAGCCAACATAGCGTGCATATACACGTGCAGACTTTGCAAAGAGCTCTGGAGCACGGCTTGCATCACCAACCAAGAGGAGTGCCATGATGATATCGGCTGCCATCTCATAGAGGTGACGAATCACGAAGTCCTTGTACTCATCGTCTTTCTTTTCATTGACGTAAGCAACAGCAGCATTATATTTCTCTGCCATAACAGCAATCTTCTCCTTGAGTGGAAGGAACTCTTCTGCACACCAATCAGATGAACCAATTGAAGCAGGAGCCTCACCAGCAGCAAGCATATCGGCTATCACCTGACCATAGAAACCATTGGTGATATATCTACCAGCGGCAACTGTCTGAAGCTGTGTGGTGCCCTCATAAATGGTGAGAATGCGAGCATCGCGATAAAGGCGCTGACATGCATATTCAAGCATGAAACCTGAACCACCATGCACCTGAATGCCATCATAGGTGTTCTGGTTTGCATATTCTGAGGTCATTCCCTTTGCAAGCGGTGTGAACGCATCAGCAAGCTTTGAGAAGGTCTTGCACTCAGCACGCTCCTCAGCAGTGAGCTTGCCATCGTTAAGCTTACGCTCACGCTCTATATCCTCAAGAATCTTGTATACGTCAACATAACGGCTGGTAGCATAAAGGAGTGAGCGTCCTGCATCGAGCTTTGCCTTCATAATGGCAAGCATATCGTAAACGGCAGGGAATTCAATAATAGCTTTTCCGAACTGCTTACGGTCTTTTGCATAAGCAAGTGCCTCATTGTATGCCATCTGGCTAACACCTGTACTCTGACCAGCAATGCCAAGACGAGCTCCATTCATCAATGCCATAACATACTTGATAAGTCCCATCTTACGACTTCCACAAAGTTCTGCCTTCGCATTCTTGTAGACAAGCTCACAAGTAGGAGAGCCATGAATACCAAGCTTGTTCTCAAGGCGGCGAACGTCTACCCCACCCTGACGCTTGTCGTAGATGAACATTGAAAGTCCACGACCGTCACGGGTGCCTTCTTCTGAACGTGCGAGAACAAGGTGGATGTCAGAGTCTCCATTCGTGATGAAACGCTTGCAGCCGTTCAGACGCCAGCAGTTCTCTTTCTCATCGAAAGTGGCTTTGAGCATAACAGACTGGAGGTCGGAACCTGCATCTGGCTCTGTAAGGTCCATAGACATGGTCTCACCTTCGCAGACACGAGGAACGAAACGCTGGCGCTGGTCTTCATCGCCAAACTCATAGAGGGTCTCGATACAGTCTTGAAGCGACCAGATATTCTCAAAGCCAGTATCTCCCGTTGCAACCATCTCATTGATAGCAGAATAGACTGCCATTGGGAAGTTCAGACCGCCATAACGGCGAGGCATGGTAACGCCATTGAGACCAGCCTTGATAACGGCATCAAGGTTCTCGTAAGTCTTTGACGCATAGATCATGCGTCCGTTCTCGCAATGTGGACCTTCTGCATCTACTGCCTCTGCATTTGGTGCGATAATGTTAGCTGTAACATCACCGGCAAGTTCAAGAACACGCTCGTAAGAGTCGAGGGCATCCTCAAAGTTAGCAGGAGCATAGTCGTAGGTATCCTTATCAGCATAGTTGCGCTCCTTCAGTTCAACGATATGCTTGAGTAATGGGTGTCTGAGATAAAATCCAATCTCAGGATTGTCAGTATAGAAATTAGCCATGGCGTTTACTTGTTGTTTTCCTTATAATACTTTATGAGCTTTGGAACAACCTCTTCTACAGTACCGTTGATAACGTAATCAGCGATGGTATTGATAGGAGCATCAGGGTCGTTGTTGATAGAAATAATGATGCCTGAGTCCTGCATTCCTGCAATGTGCTGAATCTGACCGGAGATTCCGCAGGCAATATACACCTTCGGACGGACGGTAACACCTGTCTGACCAATCTGACGGTCGTGGTCTATCCATCCTGCATCGACGGCAGCACGACTGGCACCTACCTCTGCATGCAGAACTTCTGCAAGTTGGAAGAGCTGGTCGAAACCTTCTTTTGAACCAACGCCATAACCTCCAGAAACAACAATAGGAGAACCTTTGAGGTTATGCTTCGCCTTCTGTACATGACGGTCGAGAACCTTCACAACATACTCTGTCTCTGGAACATACTTAGCAACATCGTGGCGAACAACCTCTGAAGGATAGTTCTCGTCGAGCACTTCTTTCTTCATAACACCTTCACGAACGGTTGCCATCTGTGGACGATGCTCTGGATTAACAATCGTTGCTACGATATTTCCACCGAAAGCAGGGCGTATCTGATAGAGCTGCTGCTCATAATGCTTATCGACAATCTCTCCAGCTTCGTTCTTTACCTTCATGTCGAAATCGCCAATCTCAAGCTCGGTACAGTCGGCGGTAAGACCACTGAAGAGGGCGGAAGAAACACGAGGACCAAGGTCACGACCTATTACGGTAGCTCCCATAAGGCATATCTGTGGCTGCTCTTCCTTGAAAAGGTTCACCACAAGGGCTGTGTGAGGGTTAGAGGTGTAAGGGAACAGTCCTTCTGCATCGAAGATGTGCACCTTGTCTACACCGTACTTTATTACCTGCTGCTCTACACCATCAAGACCAGAGCCAGCAATGATACATTCGAGCTTAACGCCAAGAGTATTGGCAAGCTTGCGTCCTTTTGTGAGGAGTTCGAGGGCAACATCCTTTACCTGTGTTCCCTCTATTTCGCAATATACAAATACGTTATTCATTATCCAATAATCTTTTCGTTAATTAATTCCTGAACAAGAGAATTGATATCAGCATCGCTACCAGTCATAGAGCGACTTTCTTTTGCCTTGAAGACAATGTTCTTCACAGCCTTAACGTTTGTTGGAGAGCCTGCCTTGCCAATCTGCATAGGGTCGCAGTCAATATCCTTCGCACCCCACTGAGTGATGTTAAGGTAAGGCTTTTTCTCAAGAAGGGAAGCAAAAGCTTCTGACTGCTCTGCGCTGCGCTCAGCAGCAACTGTGGCATTCTTATATTTCATAACACGCTTCGCATTGCGAGGACGGCAAGGAGCAGCACTGCCGTTGACTGTTACAACGAGTGGAAGTGGAGCCTCTACAGTTTCTACACCACCATCAATATGGCGCTTGATGACAATCTTGCGAGCCTCCTCGTCGAGAGAGAGAATCTCTTCGGCATAGGTAACCTGAGTGAGACCGAGCTTCTCAGCAATCTGAGGACCCACCTGAGCGGTATCTCCGTCAATGGCTTGTCTGCCACCAAGGATGATGTCGAAATCTCCGATTTTCTTTATTGCTTGAGAGAGGGTATAGCTCGTGGCAAGGGTATCGGCACCACCAAGAGGGCGGTCGGTAACCACAAAACCTTCATCAGCACCACGATAGAGTGCTTCACGAATCACTTCAGCAGACTTTGGAAGTCCCATGGTAACTACAGAAATCTTTGAGCCAGGGAACTTGTCTTTCAAGATAAGAGCCTGCTCAAGGGCATTGAGGTCTTCTGGGTTGAAAACGGCAGGAAGAGCAGCACGGTTCACTGTTCCTTCTGGAGTCATCGCATCAGGACCCACATTTCTTGTGTCTGGTACTTGCTTTGCAAGTACAACGATTTTTAAACTCATAATGTAAAAAACAATGTATATAGTTATATTTTTTTCTGCTTGTTTCAGAAAAATAAATTTTCGTCTGCAAAAGTAATAATATTTTTCCGAAAAGCCAAGTAATTATTCCAAAAAAAACATGTTTTAGTCTCTTCATGACAGTTTTAGGCTATTGACGGTCCTAAAAAGGCTAAGCAGAGAGGAAAAAGAAAAGTTTTTTCAGAATTATTTTGTTATTCGGGAGAATTGATGTAAATTTGTACCGGAATACTGTTTCCACCTTATTATCGTTAACCAAAAAATACAATGAAAAGAATGAAAAAGAGAATCGTAAGCATGCTCTTGGGAGCAATGGCTTCTATGGGCGTTTCCGCTCAAGAGGCGTATATATTTACATCGTTTTGTGAACCTTCAACCGATGGTATGAGATATTTATACAGTTACGACGGACTGAAATGGGAAAGCATACCAGGGGTATGGATGAAACCAGAATTAGGAAATGAGGAGGCATATGTGGACGCTTTTACTGGAGAGAGCGTGCTGCCTACATTTGCTCCTGAAGAGAAGGTGCTCCGCGACCCTTCCATCACGCAAGGTCCTGACGGCACGTTCCATCTTGTCTGGACAACGCAATGGTTTGGTTCTAAAGGCTTTGGACTTGCTCATTCAAAAGACTTGATACATTGGACGAAGCAGGTGGAAATTCCTGTTATGAAGAATTTCGAGACGAACAATGTGTGGGCACCGGAGATTTTCTATGACGACGAGCTGAAGGAGTTTTTCATTATTTGGTCGTCGATGATAAATCCGAAGCACAGAACGAGTGCAGACAATAAAGGTACGAACAGTGCGCACAGAATGTGGTATACAACAACGAAGGATTTCAAGAGATTCTCTGAAGCAAAACCATACTACGACCCAGGATTCAATAGCATTGACGGATTCTTGCTAAAGAGAGCGTCAAAAGATTATGTGCTGATCGTAAAAGACAATAGAAAACCGGGATTCTCAAACCTCTTCTGCGTTTTCAGCGACTCTCCGCACGGACCATTCCATACTGCTGACAACGCTCCTCGGGGAAAAACTCCTTCTGCAACTTTCGGAAGAACATATTCTGAGGGACCTTGTGCCGTAAAGCTTGGAAATGAGTGGATTATATACTTCGACCAGTATCATCCGCAAGAATATGGTGCTGTCTCAACAACCGACTTCCGCACTTTCACTCCTATTCAGAACAGAATAAAAGTTCCAGAGACTCACAAGCATGGAACAATTGTGAAAGTGAAGAAGGAAATTCTTGACAACCTTTTGAAACATGCAGGGAAATAACTGTTCATGCCAATATATATCTAAGTCATATGCTGGTCATATGTAAGTCATATGTAAGTCATATCTAAGTCATATCTAAGTCATATCTAAGTCATATGTTTGATATGTCCTAAATATGTGTTGGATATGTGTTGGATATGTGTTGGATATACCAGACAAATACCATAAGTTTGTTGCGTATCACTCATGTCAGAGATATCCATTCAATCACATCATCCATTTTCAATTGGCAAGGGAAAAACGTGAAAAAGCTCACGTTAACCCCTTGCCATATTTCTTGCGGCATCTATACGCAGGAAGATAAAGAGCAAAATGGTGAAACCCCATAGGGAGGAACCGCCATAGCTAAAGAAAGGGAGAGGGATGCCGATTACGGGAGTGAGTCCAAGTACCATTCCGATATTTATGAATACATGGAATAGGAATATACTCAGCACACAATAGCCGTAAACCTTTCCAAACTTATATCGCTGACGTTCAGCAACATGTATAAGACGAAGAATAAGTGCAAGGAATAGCAGGAGCACTCCTGCAGAACCTAAGAACCCTTCTTCCTCACCAACTGTGCAGAAGATAAAGTCGGTATCCTGCTCTGGAACATATTTCAGTTTTGTCTGCGTACCGTTCAAGAATCCTTTTCCTGCTAATCCACCAGAGCCAATGGCTATCACGCTCTGATGAACGTTATATCCAGCTCCGGCAAGGTCTTCCTTCAGTCCAAGGAGTACGTTGATACGCTCTCGCTGGTGACTCTGAAGAACGTTGTTGAGAACATAGCTCGAAGAATAGAAGAAGGCGAGTGAACCGAGTGCAAAGAGGGTTATCAGAGCATGTTCCCTCATGCGTTCTCGTAGTCCGTAATAAGCCAAAGAACCTATTATATATGTCACTATGGCTATCTGCACCCAAACAACATCAAATGGAATGATGAATTTTGAGAAGAGAACAGCAAGGATGGTTGGGATGAGCGTGACAAGGAACAGTTGCTTCACAGGCATCTTATCCTTACAATATACTTGGGCAAGACCAACAGTGAAAATCTGAACCATGAACAACACGAGGAAGGTGCCCAAAGAAGTGGGGAGATCCCAAAGAAGAGTCTCTTCAAAGCGTATGCCAACAACGAAATAAGCCACCATGGCAACACCTGTAAAAAGGACAGATCCTGGCATTCCTTCACGATAAAACATCAGGAAGAAAGAGAGATACACCAATGCTGAGCCTGTCTCCTTTTGACCAATAATCAAGAGCATAGGGGTAAGCACCACTGCCAATGCCATAAGGAAATGGCGCGTCTTATGGATAGAGAAGCCGTGTGAGGACATCAACCTCGAAATTGCAAGTGCAGTAGCGAATTTTGCAAATTCTGCCGGTTGAATGCGCAGTGGTCCCAACACCAGCCACGACCTCGAGCCTTTTATCTCATGAGGATTAAAAATGGTGAGAAAAAGGAGTATCAGTAGTCCGAAATAGATTATGAAACTGAAGGTATCGAAAAATCTGTCGTCCATCATCAGTATCACAAATCCAAGGCAGATAGAGGTTCCTATCCATACAATCTGCATACCAGAGCGTGTATCAAGGCTGAAGATATCGGTATCTCCATACGAATAGCTCGCTCCACATACACTTACCCATCCAAAAACAAGGAGAGTAAGGTATATAACAATCGTAATCCAATCAAGAGAACTGATTACGCCTTTTCCGTTGCTATGATTGTTTGACATATTTTTTTATTTTCAATAGCAGGAGACATATTGCGCCTGCAAAAATAATTATGCACACTTACTTATATTATGCTTACAGACTTTATTGTGCGCAATTACTTAAATTATGCTTACCTACTTAATCATGCACACTTTCTAAAGACTACCTTGCACGAGTACCGTAGTTGATATGCCTATTCTGGAAATCAGTGGCTTTTTTCTCGCTCGCCTCAGAAAGTTTTCCCGTGATGTATTGTTCCATCATCAGCGCACCAATAGGAACTCCATATTCAGCACCAAAACCACCATTCTCAACATATACGGCAATAGCTATCTTAGGATTGTCCATAGGAGCAAAGCCCATGAAGATGGAGTGGTCTTGACCGTGATTCTGGGCTGTTCCCGTTTTTCCGCAGACAAGATAATCGCTTCTGTTTGCAGCACGACAGGTACCGCCCTCAACAGCAGAACGCATTCCCTGAACAACATACTCGTAAGCCTTTCGGGAGGCTTTTGTGTAATGGCGTGTGGTGAAGGCGGTATCTAAAGGTTCTCCCTTCACCTTCTTTACAACATGTGGGGTGATGTAATAACCTCGATTAGCTATTGTGGCTCCCAGATTGGCTATTTGAAGAGGAGTGAGGTTCACCTCTCCTTGTCCGATGGAAATAGAAATGATGGTGAGTCCATTCCAACGACTGTTGTAATGTTTGTCGTAGAAGTCAGAATTTGGTATCAGTCCTCTTTTCTCACCAGGGAGGTCTACTCCAAGACGATAGCCGAAGCCCATAGACACCATGTAGTCTCTCCATGTATTCAGAGCGTTCTGAGGACTGCCGTATTTCTTCTTCGCACCAATCATATAATACAATCCCCAACAGAAATAGGCATTGCAGGAGGTGCTGATGGCGGGAATGAGTGGTGTTGGGGAAAAATGTGAGTGGCAACCAACATGAAGACCTTTGAACGAGAATCCATGGTGGCAAGGGAATGCCGTTTGCGGTGAAATGATTCCTTCAGAGACAAAAGTCAATGCCTGCGATGTCTTGAACGTAGAGCCAGGAGGATATTGTCCCATGATGGAGCGGTTTAGCAAGGGACGCATAGGGTCGCGAGCAAGAAGGTTATGGTTCTTACCTCGCTTCCTACCAACCATCTGTCGAGGGTCGTAAGTAGGTGAGGAGACCATACACAACACTTCTCCTGTTGCTGGCTCAATAGCTACTATAGAACCTATCTTTCCTTGCATGAGTCGCTCTCCCAATGCCTGAAGATTGATATCAAGGCTTAGGGTGAGATCTTTACCTGGAACAGGGCGGTGGTCGTAGATTCCATTTCCGTATTTCCCTTGAATACGTCCATGAGCGTCACGGAGAAGAATCTGAACTCCTTTCTCTCCTCTCAGCTGTTTCTCGTAAGAACGTTCAATACCGAGCTTCCCGATATAATCGCCGGCTTGATAATACTCGTCGTCTTCAATGTCTCCCGGCGATACCTCGGCAACATCTCCAAGAACATGTGCTGCATACGGATACTGATACTGACGGATGGAACGCTTTTGGACATAAAAGCCTGGAAAGCGGAACAACTTCTCCTGAAGAATAGAGAAATCCTTCTCAGACAACTGAGACATGAACATCTGTTGAGTGAAGGAAGAATATCCAGGATTCTTGTTGCGGTCTTTTATCTCCGCCATTCTGCGCTTATAGTATTCTGGAGTAATTCCAAGCGTCTCACAGAAATCGAGCGTGTCAATGTGCCCTTTCTGTTCGTTCATAATAACCATGAGGTCGTAGGCTGGTTCATTATAAACGAGCAGTTTCCCATTTCTGTCTGTTATGACTCCTCGTGACGGATATTCCACCTTCTTAAAGAATGCGTTTGAGTCAGCACTCTTTCTGTAATCGTCGCTCATAATCTGGAGTACGAAGAGACGTATAATATATATGGTGACAATAGCAACTGCTATGCCACCAATAACATATTTTCTATTGTTTATTTCGTAATCCAAGGTTTTGTTCTGTTTTTATTGTTGATTGATAATTGAGAAAAGCCAAAGGGCAAAAAAGCGAGGCTCTTGAAACAATATTTTTTTACGACTTCACATCATTTATCTTTGCCAAAGCAATAAGAATAATGACTGTCAAGACTGTACTACCTACGACAGACTCTATCCAAAGCAGGAGATTGAAGAAGGTAAAGAACTCAAGAGTAAAGAACAGCAGGCAGAACACCAACACCAGAACAAGGAGGTAAGAGGTGTAGCGAAGCCATCCCATCACACTTAGAGAAGGCTTGCAAATCTCCGACTCGTCTCCTTGAACGAAAAGGCGGAGAATGCGAGGCTGAATGAGTCCTATGAATGTCAAAGCACAAGAAACCATGCCTGGTGTGTTCGAGAAGATATCCACCACAAGACCAAGCGTGAAACACCATGCGAGGGCACTCCAGCGTTTCTGCTCACTGTCAAACCTCACTGGGAGGAGAAGGTAAAGAAGCGGAGTGGCAACACCGAGAATATGGATATGGTTTAGCACCAGAACTTGAACAAGTGCCAGCACCATCAGCAGGAGGCATCTTCTTATGGAATGTATAGTCATCAGTTGTCCTTTCTTGTTGTTATGGAGTCTTCGGCAGCACGCAGGAGGTTCAGGCGCTCATGGATTGTGGCATCGTCAATGATACAAACATCACGGAGGTTGCCGAAATCTGTTGATAGCTCTATCATAAGGCGATAGGAAAGTCCGTCAGGGGAGTTATAGACATGGAGAATCTTTCCTATGAGGATGTCTTCCGGAAATACGGAGCTATATCCAGAAGTAACCACCTTGTCGTATAACTTAAAATGAGCATGTCGGGGTATATCATCGACATAAGCATATCGTGAAGAGCCACCATTCCATCTGAGATATCCGAAGTAGCCTCTGTTTGCTATTCTGCAACTAATCTTTGAATGGGAAGAGAGCACAGGAATCACAATACTGTAGTTGAGGGAAGCCTTGTAAACAATTCCCACAACACCTGTTCCTGATACCACTCCCATGTCTGGGTGCACGCCATGGGCAGTTCCTTTGTCAAGGGTAATAAAATTGTCTTTCCGGTCGATGGAATTGCTCACCACCTTTGCCGTTATGATCTTCATTCCGCTAACAGAAGTCGGTAATGCTGTTTTCGAATTTAGGGTATCTCCCCGAAGAACTCTCACCTGCTCTGTCAGATGGTTAACCTGTTGCTCCAAAACAACATTTCTTTGAGAGAGCTGAGTATTCAATTCTGTTAGCGAGAAGAACTGATTTACCGCAGCAGACGCCTCATAGATCGTTCCAGAGACTATGTTTGCAGAGGTAAACCATACGCTTGACTGATATCCGTTATGTCGGAATAACAGTATGAAAGAGAGTAGTTCGAGGAACAGAAAGAGAAACCAATAATGGTATTTCTGTATAAAGACTGCAAGGTTGTGCATGTAGGTTCTTATTTCGGGGTGTTATGTGGATGATCTTTTCGTTCCCGCGTAAACAGACATTCTTGTCTCGAGAACAAACATTCTTGCCTCAGAGGACGGACTTTTCTTGCCTTAGAGAACAAATATTCTTGTCTCAGAGAGCGGATTTTATTACCAGAGAACGTGGGAAACGAGACTAACGTAATAAGAATATCCCTCGCAAAGGAGGGATATTCTTTATTGAAACAATCACGGCAGGAAAATGGAGTAACACTTCACGAAAATGTATTAACCTCCCCCTCTACCGAGAATGATTATCTCATCAGGAATGAGAATTTGTCGACATTCTTAAGAGCGATGCCAGCACCCTTAGCAACAGAGTGCAGAGGGTCATCGGCAACATGGAACGGAATGTTTATCTTTGCCTGAAGACGACGGTCAAGACCACGGAGAAGGGCACCGCCACCAGAGAGGTAAATACCGTTCTTCACAATATCCGCATAAAGCTCTGGAGGTGTGTTCTCAAGAGCATTGAGAACAGCATTTTCTATCTTTACAATAGTCTTGTCGAGACAGTGAGCAATCTCCTGATAGCATACAGGTACTTCCATTGGAAGAGCAGTGATACGGTTAGGACCATGGATGATATAGTCTTCTGGGGCTTCATCGCCAAGGTCTGTCAACGCAGAGCCTACATGAATCTTTATTCGCTCCGCCATGCGCTCTGAAACCTTCACATTATGCTGGCGAGACATATATTCCTGAATGTCTGCAGTAAGGTCGTCACCTGCAGTGCGGATAGAGTTATTTGAAACGATACCTCCAAGGGAGATTACCGCAATCTCTGTTGAGCCACCACCAATATCAACAATCATGTTTCCTTCTGGTGCTTCTACATCAATGCCAATACCGATAGCAGCTGCCATTGGCTCGAAGATAAGATAGACATCTCTACCATCCGCATGTTCTGCAGAATCGCGAACAGCACGAAGCTCCACTTCTGTAGAACCAGAAGGGACACCAATAACCATTCGAAGAGAAGGAGAGAAGAGACGGCTTCCCGTATGAACCATCTTTATCAATCCGCGCATCATCTGCTCGCACGCAGAGAAGTCGGCAATCACACCGTCTCTCAAAGGTCTGATGGTGCGAATGTTCTCATGTGTCTTCTCATACATCATCTTTGCCTTTCCACCGACAGCAATCATTTTGTCTGTTCGACGGTCGAGGGCTACTACAGACGGCTCGTCAACAACAATCTTGTCATCACTGATAATGATTGTGTTTGCAGTTCCGAGGTCCATGGCTATTTCTTGTACAAAAGAAAAGAATCCCATTGTTTTTCTGTTTGTTATCCTGTCATGCTATAAGCAATGACGGGGGTGATAATTTTTTTTGTTTATTTTGTAGCTTCAAACCATGCGTTGATGGCAGTGTCGTAATGACTGCTCACTCCAAATGCTCTTGTTGCAAACATACGGCGCTGAGCAAGTGTGGTCTCTGCTCCCTGCTCGTTGATAATATCAAGGAGAACATTGTATTCTGCCTTTGAAGGGATAATCACAACATCGTTGAAGTTCTTTGCACCAGCACGAATGAGGGAGATGCCGCCTATGTCTATCTTCTCAATGATATCTGCCTGTGAAGCACCACTGGCAACAGTCTGCTCGAAAGGATAGAGGTCTACGATCACGAGGTCAATCTCAGGAATCTCATACTGAGCCATCTGCTGCTGATCACCTTCGTTCTCACGGCGACCAAGGATTCCGCCGAAGATCTTCGGGTGGAGTGTCTTCACTCTTCCTCCAAGGATGGAAGGATAGGTTGTTACATCTTCCACTTTCTGGCACTCATAGCCGAGTGACTCAATAAAAGTCTGGGTACCTCCTGTGGAAAGGAACTTCACCCCCTGCTCATTGAGCTTTGCGAGAAGCTGGTCGAGTCCGTCCTTATGGAAGACAGATACCAGCGCTGTTTTGATTTTCTTGTTGTCTGTCATTGCTATACTATTATTTTTAATTTGTTTTTTCTATTTTTTTTAATGCAACGGTTATTGTGACTTTCTGATGATAACACCCACATCCATAACTCCTGGAAGAATTTCCCTTTTCATATCGTGCCGTATACGAACAGAAATGCTATCGTTCTCTTGCAGACGGTATTTCCTGAACATTTGGGAATACTGATACAGAGAAACTCCACTTCCATTCATCTTTCCCTGACTGTCAGCAATATCCAAGGTGAGCATATCGGTATGCGTCTCCAAAGAGGGATAAACGGTCTGAATCACTGCAAGCTGCAGATTTCGGAAGGGATAATAGTTGTTCAACCGCAATCCGAGTTCAAGGGTGTAGTAACCCGATTCTGCCATTTTCGGAATACAGAACGTCAGTTCATCGTTCTTCTCCCATCCTTGGTCATCAACATGCTTAAAGGTATCGTAAACCCTTTGACTGCTACATGCCGTCAGAATCATTGTCGAAATTATGAGCAACGTGATGATGATGGTCTTTCTCATTCTTGCGTGATTTCTTCTTCTTTTTCTTCTTTGCTTTATCGAAGCGTGTAATATCCTCGCTTTCTATAATGTCCTTATGGCGAGATTCCACAATAGGACGATCTTCATCGCTGAGCTCCTCTGGCTTCTCTCCGCGCTTGTTCATTTCAATGATTTCATTTGCTCGCTCTGGAGTAATGGTCTCAAGATTTGAAGGAATGCGCTTATCGGTGGAATAGGTTATTGTGCCAGCAAGAATATCCTGCTTAAAGAAGAAATAATCGCTATCAAGAGTCTGCAAGACAGCCTCTCTTGGAGGGAAGCGCTTGCTGGCCTCCATATAGGTGTCTACTTCATAGTTCAAACAACACTTCAGCTTTGCACACATTCCCGCAAGCTTCTGAGGATTCAAAGAGATATCCTGAAAGCGTGCTGCATTGGTAGAGACGCTGGAGAAGGATTTTATCCATGTGGCACAACAGAGTTCCCTTCCGCAAGGTCCTGTGCCTCCTATTCGCCCTGCCTCCTGACGGGCTCCAATCTGTTTCATCTCTATGCGCACGTGGAAGACATCAGCAAGAACCTTTATAAGCTGTCGGAAGTCAACACGCTCGTCGGCAATATAATAGAAAATGGCTTTATTACCGTCACCCTGATATTCCACATCACCAATCTTCATCTGAAGACCAAGGTCCTTGGCTATCTGGCGACTTTCAATCATTGTCTTGTGCTCACGAGATTTTGCTTCCTCCCAAACAGCTATGTCTTGCTCACGAGCGATACGATAGATACGCTTTATGTCGCTTTCAGATTTTATGTTCGCCTTTTTCAACTGAAGGTTTACAAGCTGACCAGTGAGAGTAACCACACCGATATCATGTCCCGGAGAGGATTCTACCGCAACAATATCTCCTTTCTTTAAGTCCAAGCCGTTGATATTGTGGTAATACCCCTTACGAGTATTCTTAAACTGCACTTCCACAAGGTCTGTGGTCTCATTGTTGCCAGGAACATCTGCCATCCAGTCGTAAGTATTCAACTGATGATCCTGACGTCCGCACCCTTTATGGCACAAGCCTCGTGAGCAGTTTCCTGAAATATATTTTAAGTTATCGTAGTTCAAAATCGTTGTTGATTAATATGGTTTGAAAAATCTTATTTTCCTCACGACCTTACTGTTTCTTACGAAGAAGAAGAACGGTAAGGCGGAGAGCAGTATCGTAGAACACAATCTTTTGGTTTGTGTTCTGCGAGATGTCTCGCAATGCCAGTTCAAAGAGGGCGTTTATCTCTACCACGTTCCATTCGTTGATATACGGACCGAATTTCTGTACGAACTGCTCCTCTTCTTTTGACATGTACGACAACTCAGGATTTTGGAAATTCGAGACGAAAGCCTCACGAATCATTCTCATGAAATACGTGAGCATGCGCTTCTGCTTCTCACGACCAAAACCGCCAGTAGTGTCGCTCCATTTCTTCATTCCCCTAACATCACGGGCATAGACTTGCCTCATGAGCATTTTGAAAAGGTCGAGGAAAAGACTTCGCTCAGAGTCTGGGGAGAGCATCTCAAGTGCAGTGAGCCAGTTGCCGTCAGATGCTCTGGCAAGCTGAATGGCATCATTCCTTTCTATTCCCCTTCGTGAGACAAGAGCGTCCACCATACTGTCTGTGTCTATCTTTGGCACCTCTATTGTCTGCACACGACTGCGAATGGTCTCAAGGAGCAATTCCTTTTTCTCTACGACGAGAATGAAGACCGTCTTTTCGGTAGGCTCTTCAAGAGTCTTGAGAATTTTGTTGGCACTTTCTTCATTCATGCGCTCAGCAAACCAGATAATAGCAACCTTATAGCCTCCCTGACTGGAAGTAAGTGATATCTTCCTCGAAAGGGCATCACTCTCTGCCGCTGTGATAATTGCCTGCTGAGTGGTGGTCTTTATCTGTTCGAGCCATTGGTCGAGAGTGATATAAGGTCCTTCTCGCTCAAGTATGTCATACCACTCCGCCATATAATCGTCACTGACCGGTTTATGATCGGCAGCCATAGAAGCAGACTTGATGGTTGGGAAAGAGAAATGAAGATCGGGATGCTGCCACTTTCGAAGCATACTGCATTGTGGACAATGTCCGCAAGCTTCTGTTTTATCTTCCTCAACACCCGCATCATGCTCATCAGGAAAGAGACTTGCAGGTTCTATTCCGCTTGTTGGCTTCTTCCCTTTGTTCAAAGAGAATCGACAGAGAAGGGTTGATGCGAATGCCATTGCCAAGGCAAGGGTGCCATATCCGGTATCTCCACTAAGCATAAGAGCATGTGGAATACGAACATCTGAAACCAACTCTCTGAGTCGGTTTTTCACATCCTCTTGTCCGATAACGTCATTCCATTTCATATCCGTTCTCTTTCTATTCTCATTGTGTGACAGGCATCATATATAGACACTACGATGCAAAGTTACTCATAATTTTTCAATTATTACACACATTAATAAAAAAAACAAATATTTTTAACCAAAGCATGACATTCCTCAAGATTTTCTGCCATTAAAAGGGACAAAAATAGACTTTCTCCACGTAATGGTTCAACGCATTTTCTCTACGCAAACATATTGGGAATCACTTCTTTTTAACAAGTGTCATAACAGTCTTTCCTTCCTTGTTCATGACCTTCGCTTTCTTGCCATTTATTTCAACTGTAGCAGAATTGTCAAGAGCTTCATTGACAGCTTGCTCTATGTCCATGCTCTTGCCCATCATCCGTGTCATACCCATATTGCCAAAAGAAATATTGTTTCCTTTCAGTGTATAACCACCAAAGAAGGAATTGACAGTTGCATTTCCATTTACCTGTCCATTGCCGTCGAAGGTAATAGTGGCAGGCTTATCGCCGTTCTTGGTCTCCTTATCCATAGCCGTTACAATAGTCCATGTACCGGTAAGATCTACTGTTTGCTGACATACTTTTTTATTACATCCACAGCTGCTGAGCACGAACGCTATCAGTGCAGTTAAAAATAGTTTTTTCTTCATTTTCTAATTGCTTTTGATTATGATTGTTTTTTCTGTTTCAATGTTTTCTGCCAAGAGGAAGAAGTGTTACAAGAGACAACTGTAATGCTCTTAAAGACGACGCTTCTTTGTAAAAGATATAGCCGCAAAAAGTCACATCGACTCCTCTCTTTTTGCAAAGGTACAGAAAAAATGAGAAACGAAAAGGGGTAGATTCTCTATTTCTCATAGGGATTCACCGCAAAAGTTGCAAAATGGCTATCTTTTTGATTTAAAGAAGTTCTGCATAAGGGTTTTGCATTCCTCACACAACACACCTTCTGTGACTGTAGACTTTGGATGGAAGGCACGAGGAGCATACTCCCGATATCCTCGCTTGACATCAGGACAGCCATAAACAATTCGTGAGATTTGCGCCCAACCAATGGCTCCCGCACACATCGGACAGGGTTCGACAGTAACATATAAGGTACAATCGCTGAGATACTTTCCCCCAAGAGTATTGGCAGCAGAGGTTATTGCCTGCATTTCTGCATGAGCAGTAACATCACAAAGTGTTTCTGTTAGATTATGTGCTCGTGATAGCACCCTTCCTCTTGACACGATAACGGCTCCAATAGGTATTTCATTCTCCTCGGCTGCCAATTCCGCTTCTGCAAGTGCCATACGCATGAACTTCTCATCGTCTTTCTGCAATTGTTCTTTTTCGTTCATTGTCATTGTTTTATGAAAATTGTTTTAATCGCCTTCCATAGCCCCATAAGGCGACATAACTCAGGAGATAGCCACTGTAAGGGCAACATAATTTAGAGATAGCCCAGTAAAGGCGACCTAGCCTAGGACAGGGCGTGACTCCTATCTAACAGGCGATTCCCACCAATTGAGTCTTGTAAGGGCGGCATAATTTCATATCGCTATGAAACCCTGTCACCCCTTCGAGGTAATATGGAACTCTGTCACCCCTTCGGTGTTCATTCATACAATTTCAGGGTATTCGAAAGAAAAGGGCAGACTGTTTTAGCCTGCCCTATAATAATATGGTTGATATACTGTTTACTTCTCGTAAGCCTGAAGAACCTGCTTTGCAATTGCATTTTCAGGGTCGAGCTGAATGAGCTTGTCAAAGTAAGGCTTTGCACCCTCCATATCGTCAGCGAACTTGAAGAGGTAGATACCTACGTAAGTATAAGCCTCCTTGATACGTGTCTTGTCAGCATCGCTCTTAATGCCTGCTGCCTCAATAGAAGTGATGAGGGCATCATAGTAAGGGCGTGCAAGTCCCTGCTTCTGATCTGGGTCGAGGATCTGGATTGTACGAGCAGACATGAAGTTAGAATAATCTGCTGATGTTGGGAACTTCTCGATCATATCCTTATAGATAGAGAGAGCCTTGTCAACAGTTGCCTTCTGCTCTTCACCACTCTTCTCTGCTGCCATGTTACGATAGATATTAGCAAGACCAGCATAGTCGTTAGCATTTGCAGAAGTGTTGAGCTTGAGATACTCCTCATACTTAGCAAGAGAGTTATCGAGGTCGCCCTTTGCCTTGTAAGTGTCAGAGAGCACCTTGAGAACAGCAGCCTTTGAACTGTTGTCGTCAGAAACCTCGAGCTGCTTAGTGTAATACTTGAGAGCCTCGTCGAAGTTCTTCTGACCAGCATAGGCAAGACCAGCGAACTTATAGTCGTTTGCAGAGATTTCAAGAGAGTCGCTCTGGTTGAAGAGGCGGTCTACATAAGAAACAGCCTTATCGAAATCCTTAAGCTCTACAGAGTTGTAGAGAACAAGACGGTTGTAGCCAGCATTGCGAGGATTGCTCTTCAAACCATGTTCTGCAATCTGACGAGAGAGGTCGTTCTTCTGGCTTGCGAAAGCAACAAGAGCATACTCAGTCATATAGTAAGAACCGAGTCTGTCATAATCAGGAAGCTGTACCTTCTGGAAGCACTCAAGAGCGAGAGGCATATAAGCTGCATTCTTTGTTGCAGAGAGGTAGTAGATATGACCAGCCTCAGCGTCTACAGGATATGTTGGGTCGACAGTGCGGAGCTGCTCAAGAGTCTGTACAGCCTGCTTTGGGTCACGACCACGATAGATAAATGCGTACTTCTTGTAAGCCTCTGGGTTCTGTGGATCGAAGTAGATAGCATTCTGATACCATGAAGCAGCATCACCAGGATTGTCGTTCAGCACCTCGATGTCACCTCTGAGGATATAGCCGAGGGCAGACTTTTTGTTTGCCTTGATAGCAAGCTCTGCATATACTCTTGCGTTCAGTGTATCCTTAACGTCAAGGTATGCACGACCAAGCTTTGCCACCTCAGCAGCATCCTTCTTAACAGTCTTGTAAGCCTGCTTTACTAACTTCTCTGTCTCCTTTGCGTTTGACGCATTTGAACTCTTGATGGCCTTCACAGCGTCAGAAACTGACACCTGAGCCATTGCTGGAGCGCTGATGACTGTCATCAGGGCTCCAATTAAAAAATATTTGATTGTCTTCATAAGCTATGATATTTTTTCTGTTTTATATTGTATTCTTTTGTTTTCGCATTCCGCTAGTGGTGATCATAATTACTGCCGTTATAGACTGATAGCGACATCATTTTCTTCTTTCTAATCATTGCTGACATTCACCTTTCGGAAGGTGAGATCGCCACGGTAAGGAAGAAGAGCTGATTTGAGTATGATCTTCTGACCAATAGGCGACTGGAGATAGTTAGCGAAACCGCCGGGGAGTCCGTGATAAGGGTCTACAAGTAATGCATATATTGTTCTTGCAAAAGCATATCGTCCGTCGAGAAGATATAGCTGATATGGTTTCCAACTGTTCATCTCTGTAGCCTCTTCCATTTGTGAGACAGACATCACTGTGATGTTCTTCTTGAAAGTGACATTTGTGCTATCCCGCTTGTCGTTCAACCAGTTGCTACCAATCACTCCAATGGCATTTGGAGTCTTCTCAACATAGTTGATAACCTCTGCACTTGTGTTCACTGCCGTAATATTCGGACTGTTGATAGGTGTTCCACCAAGGATGGAGTCAACAGCGAAATGCACTGCAGCAGATTTTTTATTGTCGAAGACAACGTCTATCTCTCCCAGTTTAGAGCCTTTGTTCACCTCGCTCCAGTCTTTCACTTGTCCGAGAAGGATTCTCTTTATATCCTTCACCGTGATGCAAGAGTCTGTGTTCTGGTTGTTACAGATAAACGCCAAACCGTCATAGCCAATAGGGAAATACCTTGGATTGAGTGTGTTTGACTTTAGATAATCTTTTTCCTTCTGACTGAAATTGCGGGCTGCAATAATGAGATGCACCTCTTGTTTCATGAGTGCATTAAAGGCATCGAGTTCATTGGTGTATTGTGGAGTGACCTTCGCCTTTGGATAGGTCATGTGGAAAATCTTCAGTTCTTCCTCAATAATCGGACTGAAACTCTCGTCGCACATAACCACCATCTCTCCAGAGGCATAGGTGTCTGTGCGCGCATTCTTGGACTTCTGCTGATTGTTGCAAGAACAGAAAACCAACAATGTCATTGCCAGTACCGTTACTACAGATGCTGATGCTGTTTTAATGTTTGCGAAAAGAGTTTTCATTGCGTGTTATTGTTATTTATTGAATACCTTGCACTTCCTTAAAGAATGGGAAGAAAGTCAAGAAACGAAAGATGAAGAGTAGAGGGAAACCCTCTGTCTGAGAAGCCTCACCACTACTCTTCATGATTATGAGTTAATTAAGGGTTGAATATCCTTCGTTTTCCATTACTGGAGGCGGAATACCACAGGAACGAAGTACTTCACACGTACTGGAGAGCCATTCTGCTTACCAGGAATCCACTTAGGCATTGACTTTACAACGCGCTCTGCCTCACGGTCGAGAGCAGGGTCAACAGACTTCATGGTCTTTACGTCGGTAACGCTACCGTCCCTCTCAACGACGAACTGGATGGTTACACGACCCTGGATGCCGTTCTCCTCTGCAACAGCAGGGTAACGAACATTAGAGCTAAGGAACTGCATGAGAGCGGCTGGACCGCCAGGGAATGACGGCATCTGCTCTACAACGTCGAAGACCTTGTTCTCTTCCTCCTTTGGAGGTTCTGGAGTTGCAATCTCCTCAACGGCCTTGAGGACAGTACCACCTTCGTCGTCATTACCCTTTACGTCGAATGCGCCGATGGCTGTCTTGTTCTCGTTAAGCTCGTCCTGAGTCTTCATCTCCTCTTCAGGCTTCACTTCTTCGTCCTTCTTGATTACTGGAGGAGTAAAGGCGATAGAAGACTTAACTTTCTCAACCTTTACAGTCTCCACCTTTGGCACTTCAGCCTTTTTCTCCACCTTAGCTTCCTTCTTGCTTTCAAGAAGTGAGAGCTCCATCTCTGCTTCGAAACGAGCCTTCTCCTGAGCCTGATAAGAATTGTATGCTGCGAGTCCTAAGTATGCTACCAGAGCCACTCCGGCAACGAATATCATTGAGATGACATTACGTTTGCCAGTACCCTTACGCAACTGGTAAGCACCATAGGCCTGATTACGACCGGCAAAGACGAGCTCGGTCCAATCATTTGAAATAAGATCTATTTTTGACATAGTAGATATTTCTTTATGGTTTTAATGTTTATTACCGAACCTTACTTAACACCAGCTGCGCCGAGAAGTCTCTCGTCGTCTTCGTTAATCTGGTCGATAACATACTTACCGATTGCACATATTTGCATTTCATCAAGAGCGTCAACAAGGTTCTTGTAAGATGCGGTATCGAGAGCCTTGATGATGATAGTAAGAGGTGGCACCTTTCCTGTTTCGAGTTCACCCTTCTTGATCTTCTCAAGGCGAGCGTTATAAATAGAGTCGGTCATTGACTTATCTTTTGCGCGCTCTGCATCGAGAAGAGCCTTTGAGGCCTTGATATTCTTTACAGGTGTGTATCCCTCTTCTGTCTTGTGGTTTACGAGCACGTCACGGATTCCATCTGCTCCCCATGTTGTTTTCTTAACACATGTAGGGTCGTCGAAATTTGGAATACCTGCAACGTAGTAGATACCGTCGTTACCACCAAGATAGATTGTGATGGTCTGTGAAGCCTTTGTAGCGCCACGGTCCTGCTCCTGCACGTTCTTATCGTTACTTGGCATCGTCAACTGCATTGAGCTTGGCTTGCTGAGCGAAGTACAAAGCATGAAGAATGTGATAAGGAGCATCATCATATCCACCATCGGGGTGAAGTCGACACGAGTCTCGGCCTTTTTCTGTCTTGATCCTTTCTTCTTTGCCATATTATTCACCCTCCTTCTTTAACGATGTTATAAGATAGTAACGGTTCTCACTCATGTCCTGAAGTTCAGACATCATCTTCTTAACAACGCGGTAAGGAGTAGCGGCATCTGCCTTGATAGCGATCTTCATATCAGAACCGAAAGAAGAGTCGCGAGCTGACTGAATCCATAGCTGGAATTCGCTCATGCCACCATCGATACTATCAGTAGGAATACCAAGTTTCTTCTGAATTTCGTTGATTTCGTTAGACTCATGTCTGAGGACATTTGACATTTCTGCTACTGGCGCTCCGAATGAAGCGAGAGCAACGAAGTTCTTTTCCTGCATGCCGCTGAGCTCAAGAGAGGTCACCTGTGACCTAAAGTTATTGAGCATCTCCTGCATGTATCCAGGCTTATCGAGACCAATGAAGATTTTCCCTTCCTTGTCTACAAGAATCTGAAGAACTTCTGTCTCTGGAACTTTGATTTCTGAAACCGAACCAGGCGTATTGACCTTCACTGCCTCGTTCTTCACGAATGTAGATGTCAACATGAAGAATGTGAGGAGGAGGACCATCACGTCTGACATAGGAGTCATATCAATCCAGACGTCGGCTTTTTTGATTTTTACTTTACCCATAGCGATAAAAGTTTTAAAGGGTTAGTAAAAAGATTAAGCCTCTTCTGTGTGGTTAGCCTCGTATGTCTTAGCAATTGTGTAACCAACCTCGTCAAGAGCGTAAGTAAGCTTATCGATCTTGTTTGAGTAGAAGTTATAAGATACTACAGCAACCCATGAAGTCAAGATACCTGAAGCAGTATTTACGAGGGCCTCAGAGATACCGGTAGAGAGCTCGAGAGAGTCACCACCACCACCTGCAGCGAGGGCAGCGAATGACTTGATCATACCAACCACAGTACCGAAGAGAGCGGTAAGAGTACCAAGAGTTACGAGAGTAGCAAGGATAGGCATGTTCATCTGGAGAGTAGGCATCTCAAGCTGTACTGCCTCCTCATGAGCCTGCTGAATCTTAGCAACCTTCTGCTCCTTCTTGAGACCAGATGTGTTCTCCATCTCAGCATAAGCCTTGAGAGAAGCTGTTACCACGTTGCCGACAACACCCTGCTGCTTGTCGCAGAGCTGCTGAGCCTTTGCCATATCACCTGCTGTAACGGCAGCCTTTACTTCGCGAACGAACTTGCCGAGCTTGCCTTTTCCGTTTGCTGTGCTGAGAGCGAGAGCGCGCTCAACAGAGAGAGCGATAACGGTGAAGAGGAGAGTGATGATCACTGGCACAACGATACCACCTTTGTAGATTGTACCGAGGAGGTTTCCTGGAAGAGGAGCGTTTGCGTTGTCACCGCCCTGGAAGTTTGATGGATTACCGAGCACATACTGGAAGAAACATACACCTGCGATACCGCAGATTACGATTACCCAGATTGCATTGCGAACACCTGTGAAGCCCTGCTTCTTAGCTGGGGCTGCTTTCTGTGAATTTGCCATAATTTTTTTTAGATTTAGTTATTAATTGAAATAAGAAATATTTTTCTTTTTTTTGTTTAAGGTATTTCATCTACAGAGTCTGAAGGGTATATTCTACACTTTTCGACTTTATAAAATCAATAGAAACGCATTTAAGGCCTTTTCGTGTATTTCATTCGCAAAGATAATTATTATCTACGAAAAAACACACCGATTAAAATATTTTAACACGTTTTTCCTTAAAATTTCTTTGTTTTTGCCGTTTCTTATTATTTAAGGAGAGCTAAAGCGGCCTTTATGCGGCTCATTGCTTCGATGATGTTCTCGTCGCTTGTGGCGTAACTCATGCGGAAACATTCTGGTGAGCCGAAGGCATCTCCAGCAACTGTTGCCACGTGTGCTTTCTCGAGAATATAGAGCGCAAGGTCGGTGGAAGAATTGATTTTCTTACCCTCAAATTCCTTTCCGAAGAAAGAGGAGCATTTCGGGAAGAGATAGAAAGCACCCTGCGGGTCGTTGACCTCAAGTCCTGGAATTTCCTTTGCGAGTTTCACGATGAGATTCTTTCTTCTCTCGAAAGCCTTTCTCATGTCTTCCACACACTGCTGGTCTCCGCTGAAAGCAGCCTCAGCAGCTTTCTGTGACACGGAGCAAGGTCCAGAGGTGTACTGTCCTTGGAGTTTATTGCATCCCTTCACGATCCATTCTGGTGCTGCAATGAATCCTATTCTCCATCCGGTCATGGCATATGCCTTAGAAACGCCATTTATGATAACCACACGGTCCTTGATATCATCGAAAGAAGCCATGGAAGCATGTTCACCAACATAGTTGATATGCTCATAAATCTCGTCTGCAATTACGATTACTCTTTCATGCTTCAAGAGCACGTTCTTCAGTCCCTCCAGTTCCTCCTTGCTATATACAGAGCCTGTAGGGTTTGATGGAGAGCAGAGAATGAGCGCGCGTGTTGCAGGTGTGATGGCAGCCTCAAGCTGTTCTGGAGTGATTTTGAAATCCTGCTCAATAGGTGCATCAATAAAGACTGGGGTTCCTTCTGCAAGAAGCACCATCTGCGGATAGCTCACCCAGTAAGGGGCAGGAATAATCACTTCGTCTCCTGCATTCACCAAAGCCATGACTGTATTGCACACCGACTGCTTTGCACCGTTAGAACAAAGTATCTGACTCGGAGCATAATCCAAGCCGTTTTCATTCTTCAGTTTCTGCACGATAGCATTTTTCAGTTCTGGATATCCCGGTACAGGACTGTATCTGCTCCAGTTGTCTTCTACTGCTTTTATTGCTGCAGCCTTGATATGGTCTGGGGTGTTGAAATCAGGTTCTCCGACGCTAAGGTTTATAACGTCTATTCCCTGTGCTTTCATTTCCGAACTTTTCTGTGACATCGCCAGAGTCGCTGACGGAGAAAGACGGTTCAAACGGTCTGATAAATTGTTCATAATTGCTGTATGTTAAGAATACGATATGCAAATTTACTCAATAAAATTCAATCTACGGAATATTTACCGTGTTTTTTTCTTTTTTTTATAAAAAAATTCCCATTATATAATATAATAAGGTGAGAGCCGTGCAGAATCATTTTTTTGAGATGATTATGTTACGCACTCCAAACAAATAGGCAATGCAAGGACTGTGTAACCATTTCTGCGCACCTACTGATCGATTTTCTCGATAATCCTGTCGTTGAGTCCATGGATTGTTCTCAAGTCTTTGAGAAGACGAAGGCGGAACCTCCACATTCTGAGATATAAGAACGTGCCGAGAGGGAAGAGAATAAAGGCGAGTATATTCCCCCATTTGTTTTCAAACGGTCGGGTATGCGCCTTGGTGGAGATAATCGGATATTGCGTGATAAGCTTTATGATATCCCTTTCCTTACTATTCTCTAAGTCGGAGATAATCTCTTCCAATTCCTCGTTTATGCGTTCCATCTCATGGTCGGGACGATATATGAAGAACGTCTTTATGACATTCGGCATGAGGAAAAGCTTGTGTTCTTTGTTATATGCCACAATATCTTCCGTAACCTTCTGCAGACGTTGTTTGTCGAGCTCGTAGTTTGGTTCTTCGATAACGACTTCCTTCATACTGATATGTCTCTTCGTTCTCAGTCCGAGGAGTTTCATCAGTGCGTTTCGGTACATGTCTATATTGAAAACCGTAGAGTCTTTGTTCGCCTTATAGGTAAAGAACACGGCTGTTGGGATGAGAACAACAGGCGAGAGTATCTTTGCAAACCACACTGGCCACTCCCCTACCCTTGCCATTCTGAATCCTGTGTTGTCGAGTGAGTAATAGACAATAAACACGAGCACGGAGATAATAACAGGTACGCCGAGACCACCTTTTCTGATGATTGCTCCGAGAGGTGCTCCAATAAAGAAGAACACGAGGCAGAGGATTGCCGTGGAGTAGATATTCACCCATTGCAGGTAGTGTTCTCGAACGGTTTTGTTTCCGTCTTTCGCCATCATTCCACTGAAAGCAAGGTAGTTACTAATCATCCTCACCTCACTAAGAGCCTGACTCGTCACGTATTTCTTTCTGTCCGTGCTGAGGGCATTGTAAAGAGTATCACTGTCATACTCCCTTGCCTTTGCCGTTTTCAGTATCTGCACACCTTTTATAGTATCTTCCTCTGTGGCGTTCTTTGCAAAATACTGGTTCATCATGTCGTAAAGCGTACTCTCACCAATACTGTCGAGGGCGTGATTTGTTTGATTCAGTCCGTTGCTAATCTCCTTAAGACTCTTTCCGCGCGCATCACTGGCGAACACCTCTTCATTTACGTTAAGGTCGGTATCAAAGTCAAGGAGTATCTTTTTCGTCACGAAGGTCTCCCTACGATATGGCACGTTTGTGTTTCCTGCCATCTGCTGAGATTTCATATTCTCAAACCATTCTCCAGAATAGAGTTGCAGGAGCAGGTGTTTCTTGTCTGCCGTTGACTGCAGTCTGCCGCTATCGGCAAGGATGATTGCAGCATCTTCGTAGGAGTCTGTCATGCGGTAGATCATCACGCCATATAGCATTCCCGTTCCAACATTTTTCTTCTGCACGTAGAGGTTACAGTCTGGTATGCCGTTATAGAAAATACCTTCAGGGATTTCAAGCTCCGGACTCTTCTGTTTCATAGCGGCAAGAAGCTGATACATCTTCTTGTTTGCCTCTGGGGCTACAACATTCTGGAAGAAGAACGAACCGAACGTGATAAGGAGAGTCATGAAAATCAGGGAGCGGAATGCCTGAAGCAATGAGATACCTGCCGCCTTGATAGCAGTAAGCTCTGAGCTCTCGCCAAGGTTTCCAAAGGTAATCAAGGAAGAGAGGAGAATAGCGAGTGGCAATGCCTGTGGCACGAGTGTCAGTCCCATATACCAGAAGAACTGTGCGAGCACCATTACCGACAGTCCCTTGCCAATCAGTTCATCAACAAATCGCCACAGGAACTGCATCATCAGCACAAACTGGCAGATGAAGAACGTTCCAGCAAACAGCAATCCGAACTGTTTCACTATAAATATGTCAAGTTTTCTTATTCTGAACATTGTTTTCGTTTATTAAAGACTGTGCAGGGGTGTTCGAAGCGTTGCTTGAAAACGGCGCCCGTCTCCGTTTTTCGAGTGCAAATTCGTCCGAAGGACTCGCACGA
>CALZTP010000003.1 GCA_945829115.1 uncultured bacterium
CTACATCACCAATCAATACAATCATTATAAAAATAATTTTGCACACCTACTTATACTTTAGAAAACAGTATATTCATCGAACTCATGTTAAATACAATGCATGTGGTATCTTTACCGTCAAACATTTATATGAACATTTGGCGGAGAAGGTTTATCATATCGCTACATAAGAGAATCTACGACTATGAAATCTTCGGTGAAGAGCTTATGAGTATGTCCCGCTTCAGATTCCATTGACATCTTAAGTGAAGGTTATAGGTGGGAATTAATAGAACCCACCTATAGTGATTCGAGTATTCTTTTCAGAACCACCGAACAAGATATTTCTCGGTTTGCCGCCTCAGGTATAACAAGAGAGTTTTCTGATTCTATTACGTCGTCGGTAACAATGAGTCCACGCCTTACTGGGAGACAATGCAGGAATTTTCCGTTGTTTGTCCATGACATATGTTCAGAATCAATTGTCCAAGACATATCTTTTGATAGAATCTGTCCGTAGAGTTCCGGATTTGTGACACCTGGGCAAGACCAGTTTTTTGCATATACAAAGTCAGCACCTTCCAGAGCCTTTTTCTGGTTGTATTCCACAACAGCGTTTTTCACCTCTCCAGAGACAGGGTCGGTATATTGCAGGAAAGCGGGGTCGAGCTCATAGCCCTCAGGATGAGTGACAACCAATTCCACATCAGGAGCAGCCAACATCCACTGTGCGAAAGAGTTTGGAACTGCCTGAGGCAAAGCACGACAGTGAGGAGCCCAAGTGAGCACCACCTTCATCTTTTTGTGGTTGAAATCGAAATTCTGATAGTTTCCGTTAAGGAAAGGGAGGTTATTCTCTTTTGCCCAAGACTCCTCCATCGTGATAAGGTCGGCAAACGACTGAAGAGGATGAACCGTAGCCGTTTCCATTGCGAACACCGGCTTTCCGCTGTACTTAAGGAACTGGTTGAGAACAGTCTCTGCATAGTCATAGTCCCGATCGGTGAGTCCAGCGAAGGAGCGCACACCAATTACATCACAATAAGACGCCATGACAGGTATAGCTTCCAGAAGATGTTCTGCCTTGTCTCCATCCATAATCACTCCCCGTTCAGTCTCCAACTTCCAAGCCCCTGCATTTACGTCAAGAACGATAACGTTCATTCCGAGGTTCATGGCTGCCTTTTGTGTAGAGAGACGAGTGCGCAGCGAGTTGTTGAAGAAAATCATCATTAGAGTTTTGTTCTTTCCCAGATGCTGATACTTATATCTGTCGTGTTTTATTTCGAGTGCCTCCTGCATAGCCTTCTTTAGGCAACCGAGGTCTTGAGGGTAAACGAATGATTTCATAATGCAATATAAAAAAGTGGTTATTTTTTTAATAATAAAAGAGAAGGGATGAACATTATGCTCTTATCTGACCATTTCCGTTTATAAGCCATTTGTATGTTGTCATCTCCTCAAGAGCCATAGGACCGCGAGGACCAAGCTTCTGAGTAGAGATTCCTATCTCCGCACCCAGTCCGAACTGTGCACCATCGGTGAAGGAAGTAGGAGCATTTACATAGACACAAGCAGCATCAACGTTCTTTTGGAAAATCTCAGCAGTTTCAGGATTCTCAGTGATGATGCCCTCAGAGTGTCCAGAGCTATATCTACGAATATGTGCGAGAGCCTCTTCGAGAGAATCAACTGTCTTTATTCCGATTTTGTAGTCCATCCACTCCATTCCAAAAACCGACTCATCTTCATCATCGCAAAGAGTGGCGACATTCAGGTAGGCAGCAGCCCGCGAGTCAGCATAAGGTTCTACGATTCCCATCATAGGAGAGGCCAGTTCCTTCAAATCGTTCAATCGACTGCTATGAATGATGAGACAGTCGAGAGCATTACATACAGAGACCCTACGAGTTTTTGCATTATTGATGATAGCCCGTCCCTTTTCAAGGTCACCATCTTTATCGAAATAAATGTGAACAACGCCAGCTCCCGTTTCAATGACAGGGATACGTGCATTGTCTCTTACGAACTGTATAAGCCTCTTTCCACCACGCGGAATGCACAAATCGATATATCCAACAGCATTCAACATCTCTGCCGTAGCTTCGTGAGTGGCAGGAAGAAGGTTTACGACATCTGTGTTCACGCCATTCTCAGTAAGCACAGTCTTTATCAAAGAGACAATCGCTGAATTGGAATTCTCAGCATCGTGTCCACCCTTTAGCACACAAGCATTTCCCGACTTGAAACAGAGCGAGAAAACGTCAAAAGAAACGTTTGGACGAGCCTCATAGATAACACCGATAACCCCGAAAGGCACAGAGATTCTTCGAATATAGAGCCCATTTTCGAGAGTTCTCTCGTTTGTAACCTTGTTAAGAGGAGAAGGTAGCAACGCCACATGTCTCATATCAGCCGCTATATCCTCCAGTCTTTTCTCTGTAAGCAGGAGTCGGTCGTAGAGAGGGTTCTCTCGCTCCATGCGCTCAAGGTCTTTTGCATTTGCCTGTAGTAGTGAATCCTTTTCCTCGATTATTCTGTCGGCAAGGATGTTTAGGATTTCATTTTTCCTTTCGTCAGGAAGCAAAGCGAGAGAATAGCTTGCCTCTTTTGTATCTATAAAAATTTTGTTCATTTTCTTCCTTCTTTACCGTAAAAAAACTAATTCTTTGCCAGAAATTCTGTATGCAGGACATTCTCTGGGTTTAGGATTACCTCTGGGAGGATGTTATTCCTCTTTCCGTTTGCAATAATAACCCTAACGCCACTTTCCGCAACCATTCTTGCAGTGTTATACTTTGATATCATTCCCCCTCTTCCTGCCGAACTCTTTGACTTCTGGATATACTTCTCAAGAGATTCTCCTGGCTCAACAGTTCTAATCACCTTACTTTCTGGCAATGCTGGGTTGCCGTCATAGATACCATCGATATTTGAAAGGAGCACAAGCGTCTTTGCTCTCATCATCTTCGCAATCAGTCCTGAGAGTTCATCGTTGTCTGTGAACATCAGCTCTGTGACACAAACCGTATCGTTCTCGTTAACAACAGGTACGACACCATTGTCGAGCATCACCTCCATACAAGCGCGCTGGTTTTCGTACTGCTCCCCCGGTTCGAAATTCTCCTTCATGGTGAGCACCTGTCCGATATGGATGCCATATTCTCGAAACAATTCATAGTAAAGGTTCACGAGCTTCACCTGTCCGATAGAAGAATATAGCTGCCTTTGCTCCACGGAGTCAAGTTCGAACTCCACCTTCAGTTCACTCTTTCCGCAAGCAACCGCCCCAGAGGTGACAAGTATGACCTCAAAGCGATGTTCCTTCAGCCATGCTATCTGGTCGACGAGAGCAGATAGTCGAGTGATGTCCAGTTTTCCTTTATCGGTGGTAAGCACATTTGACCCCACCTTAACAACTATTCTTTCCACAATATTTTTTTATAGAGTAGTTTCTTATATGCACACTTACTTCTTTAATCCTGCCTTCAGACAACGAATGACAGCAGAAGAGAAAGCAGCATGGTCAAGTTCATTAAGTCCCTTTATGGTGACACCGCCAGGAGTTGTAACCTTATCGATGGCAGCCTCTGGATGAAGTCCTGTTTCATTAAGAAGTGTAACAGCACCGAGCATTGTCTGAAGAGCAATCTCCTTCGCATCCTTTGGGTAGAATCCCATTTCAACACCACCCTCCATCATTGCACGAATGAACCGCATGACATAAGCAATTCCGCATCCCGCCATCATCATTCCAGAAGAGATGAGACGCTCTTCGCACACCATGGTCTTGCCCACGAGCGAGAAGAGAGCGTCTACGAGTTCAGTATCCTCTACCTTTCCTCTTGGAGAAGGAGCTATGAATGTCATGCTCTCACCGTATTCTGCAGCAATGTTCGGCATGCAATAGAACGAGCGTATATTATCACTTGCAAATGCCTTTTCAATGTCTTCGTTGAAGATATTTGCAGCAACGGAAACAACGAGCTGGTTTTCGAAATCAATACATCCAGAGATTTCTTTTGCCACTTGGGGGAATATCCATGGTTTCACCGCCATAACAATTACGTCAGCACCAAGAACAGCCTTTCGGTTATCTGTTGTTCCTGTAACCCCTTTACACTCAGCAGTAATGCTATCAATTGTTTTCTGCGAATGAGCAGTGATGGTGATGGAGTTTTCACCCTCCATATTCTCGAAGGCTTTCGCCCATCCCTTGATGAGCGCGCCTCCCATATTTCCTGAACCAATAACAGTTATCCTCATAATGATTCAAATTATCTTGAACAACAATTCTTTCTATCGGTATGCGACAGGCTTATCTGTTTTTTCCAAAAACAATATTCTGTGTTTCCCTTTTCTTACAAAACTGCTTTCAGTCGCTCAAGGAAGTCATCAGCCTCCACTTTCGAAAGACACAACGGAGGCAAGAGACGGAGCACGTTTGTTCCCGAGCAACCAGTGAAGCAATGCAGTTCTTTTACGAGACGTGTGCGAGGCTCCTTATAAGGAATGTCGAGCTCGATGCCAATCATCAAGCCACGTCCTCTAACATCAACAATATGACAATTTTCGTCCTTCAACTCATTCAGCTTAGAAAGGAGATAATCACCAATCTCACGAGCATTTTCTACAAGCTTCTCGTTCTCTATGATGTTCAGAACAGCCAATGCTCCAGCACAAGCGAGATGGTTTCCTCCGAATGTTGTTCCGAGTTGTCCGTAAACCGGCTTGAACTTTGGAGAAATCAATACGCCACCCATTGGGAAGCCGTTACATATTCCCTTTGCCACGGTAACAACATCTGGAGCCTGAGAGTTATTGTCAAGAAGCCACTGGTGAGCAAAGAATTTTCCTGAACGTCCATAGCCGCACTGAATCTCATCGCAAACGAGAACAGTATCATATTTCGTACATAGCTCACGCAATGCAAGATAGAATTCCTTAGAGACCATTCGTATGCCTCCTACACCCTGTATACACTCTATAAGCACAGCACAGACATCACCTTTCTTCAATTCCTCTTCCCATGCAGAGATATCGTTTATTGGGAGGTATGTGACATGACCATTTGCATTTATCGGAGCAATGATCTTTGGATTTTGTGTTGCCTCTACAGCAAGAGATGTTCTTCCGTGGAAAGCCTTTTCAAGCGAGAGGATTCGAGTGCGCCCATTGTAGAAGCTGGCTAACTTCATGGCATTCTCGTTTGCTTCAGCGCCAGAGTTTATAAGGAAGAGCTGATAGTCGTCATATCCACACACCTTACCAAGTTTCTCAGCGAGAGCGACCTGAAGAGGGTTCTGCACAGAGTTGGAATAGAATCCTAATTTGTTCAATTGCTGTGTCATTGCCTCCACGTACTTTGGGTGGCAATGACCTACGGAGATCACTGCATGTCCTCCGTAAAGGTCAAGGTATTCCTGCCCTTTGTCGTCCCAGACTTTGCATCCGAGACCTTTATCTATTGTTATGTCGAATAACGGATATACGTCAAAAAGTTTCATGTTTTTTTCAATTTGTTTTTTCAAAATGTTAGGACCTTGTCAAGCGACAGGGGTGTTATGCGAGTGGACGTGAGCATATCATTTTTATGCTTGCCCCTACGAAGGAGCACTTTAAGGCACCACCAATAAGTCACAATTACAGCCCCAAAAGAATGCAAGCGAAAAGAGTAACTTTAGTAGAATTAGAAAGCGCTCGCTTTCAGTGCCAAGCCAGCCTTTTCGTCTATGCCGAACATGATATTCATATTCTGAACAGCCTGCCCAACAGCGCCCTTCAAAAGATTGTCAATCATAGAAGTGACAACAATCTTTCTTCCGAACACCTCCACATGCACAAGAGCCTTGTTTGTGTTCACCACCTGCTTCAAGTCTAAAGCCTTATCGGAATAATGTGTGAAAGCAGCAGAAGAGAAGAAGTCCTTGTAGAGACTTACAACCTTCTCAGCATCAACAGGTTCGTTCATTGTAACCACCTCTGTACAGAATATTCCTCGAGAGAAATCGCCACGGTAAGGGATGAAGTCCACGGAGATTGCGTTTTCTGGAATATCAAAACCCATGTTCAACGTATCAGCCACAAGAGGAGCCCCCTCTGGCTTCAGTTCATTCAGTGTCTGACATATTTCGTGCAGATGCTGATGAGTAAAGAGTTTATATACAGAGAAGTTATTGTTTCTCCAAGAGAAGTGTGTTGTAGCACCTGGTTTCTGCCCTGCTCCCGTAGAGCCGGTGACAGCATTTACGCTAATGTCGTGTATAAGCATTCCCGCTTTGGCAAGAGGGAGCAATCCCTCCTGAATACAGGTTGCGAAACATCCCGGATTTGCGAGGTGCATGCACTTTTCAATTTTCTCACGGTTTATCTCTGGAAGTCCGTAGACATAATCGTGGTCGCCTTTTATTCTAAAGTCCTGTGCGAGGTCAATAATCTTCACATTGGAAGGGATGGTATGCTCCTTGAGGAATGCCTCACTCTTTCCGTGTCCGAAGCAGAAGAACACCACATCAACTTTGTCGAAAGGCATCTCTGCCGAGAATGTCATCTCCGTGTCTCCAATGAGTCCCTCATGGACATCGTAAACCTTATTCCCAGCATTAGACTCACTGTTTGCAAAGACGATCTCCACCTCTGGATGGTTGAGGAGGAGACGGATTAGTTCTCCTCCTGTATATCCTGCCGCACCTAATATTCCTACTTTTATCATTCTGAAAAACTGTTATTCTTTATAGCCGTTACAAACAAGAAAACACATTATCTCTCCTCGTCTGGATGTGCGAGGTAATATGCTCTGAGAGCTGTTGAAGAGACTTTTATGAAGCCCTTAGCATCTTCAGAAGACCAAGCCTTTGCTGTTTCTCCATACTCGCCCAACTTATTCTTTACAAGGTCGTTAGGAGAGTCAACACCAACAGTCTGGAAACCAAGAGGTCGCAGTTCAAGAGTAACCGTTCCTGTTACGTTACGCTGAGAAGAGGTGAGCATAGCTTCGATATCAGGCATTACAGGCTCCAGATACTGTGACTCGTGCAGGAACATTCCGTACCAGTTTGCCACCTGATCTTTCCAATACTGCTGCCACTTTGAGAGCGTATACTTCTCAAGGAATCTGTGGGCACCAATAATGAGCATAGGAGCAGCAGCCTCGAAGCCTACCCTACCCTTTATGCCGATGATCGTGTCACCAACATGGCAGTCACGACCAATTCCGTAGGCAGCACCAATCTCCTCAACCGCCTGAATAGCCTTTATCTTATCGTCGTAAGCGACACCGTTTACGGAGCATAGTTCCCCCTTCTCAAATCCGAGGGTAAGAATTTCTGGTCCTTCTTTGGTGACATGCTTCAGATAAGCAGACTCTGGAAGTCCCTGAGTAGAGTCGAGAATCTCTCCACCACAGATTGAAGTACCCCAGATACCTACATTATATGAATACTTCAACTTAGTGAAGTCAGCGAAATAGCCGTTTGCGTTCAGATAGTCCACTTCCTCCTGACGAGAGAGGTTTCTATCTCGTGTGAGAGTGATGATCTCAATGCCAGGAGCCATTACGAGGAAGGTCATGTCAAAGCGAATCTGGTCGTTGCCAGCACCTGTAGAGCCATGAGCAATAGCGTCAGCACCAATTTCCTTTGCATAGCGAGCAATGGCAAGTGCCTGGAAGATGCGTTCAGAAGATACAGAGATTGGATAGCAGTTGTTTCTCAATACATTTCCGTATACCATGTATTTCAATGACTTCTCGTAGTATTCCTTCGTTACATCGAGAGTGACATACTTCACTGCGCCCAATTTATACGCATTCTCTTCATTTTGCTTCAACTGCTCAGCAGAGAATCCACCAGTATTTGCACATGCGGCATAAACCTCATATCCCATCTCTTTTGTGAGATACATCACATTGTATGAGGTATCAAGACCTCCACTGAATGCTACTACAACCTTCTTTTTCTTTTCCATTGTTATATGTTTTATCTGTTTTTTCTTTGTTAAACTAAGTGATTGGTATCTGTGTAAGAATTTTTACACATTATTTAAAATGGTATGCCTCTGAGAGTTAGAGTGCGTACAATATCCTGGAAGACACTAATAGGAGTAGGCTCTCCGACATATTTTTCTGGATCGTAGAGCATTCCTGTGCAGATGCAGAATTTTCGATTCTTTGCCACGAGGATATCATGATTGCAACATCCCTCACATCCTCTCCAGAAGGCATCGTCGTCGGTGAGCTGATTGAACGAAACGGGTACATATCCGAGTTGAGTATTCATTTTCATCACAGCATCACCAGATGTGAGAGAGAAAATCTTTGCATTTGGCCATCTAACTCTTGCAAGAGTGAACGTATAGTCTTTTATTCTTTTTGCCACTCCAAGACCGAGGTAATCGGGATGGACAATGAGTCCTGAGGTTGTGACGTAATGTTTATTTCCCCAAGTTTCAATATAGCTGAATCCCGCAAAGCGTTCTCCGCAAAGTGCGAGTACAGCCTTTCCCTCCTTCATCTTTGTAGCCACATATTCATGTGTTCTTTCAGCAATACCCGTACCTCTTTTTCGGGCAGCTTCTCGAATGGTATCAAGTATGGTGTCAACGTATTTCTCATCGTCTGCGTCAGCAACCTTTATAATTATTTCTTCTTGCATTTTTTTGTTAATAATCGATTGAGTCCGTTATTTCCGGTATTATGTACCCTAATGCTGTAATTATTTCTTTTCGCTCGGCACCTTCTGCAATCATGAAGAAGATGGTGTCGTCTCCTGCTATTGTGCCAAGAATCTGTTGAATTTTTGAATTGTCTATATTATATGCAATTCGTGAAGCATATCCTGGTCGGGTGTGTATCACGCCCATATTCCCAGAGAACTTCAGAGAGACGAATCCAGAGGTGAGCAGCATTTCCCTTGCCGTCATTGGCTTCTGCACTCGTTTGTATGCAGTCTCGTTAGGCAGCACATATATGTATCGTCCGTCAGCCATGACAGCCTTTGATACCTTAAGGAGCCTCATATCGCGTGAGAGTGTTGACTGAGTGATATTGTATCCCTCTTTTGTAAGTGCCTTCAAGACATCGTCTTGCGAGCAGAGTTCTTGAGAGGAAAACAGCATTCTCAGTGTCTCGAGTCTGTCGTTCTTTGGTTTTACTGATTGCATATTTATACAATAATTTAATTCATATTTCACAAATTGCTTGCAAAATTATAGAAAATAACGGAAATATGCAAATATTTCTGATATTATTTTTACCACTCTGACAAAATTTTTATTCTTCAAGACAGGAAATCTTGCATAAATATACAGAATATATATAAAAAAGCATGAGAAACCAACGTTTAGGCACGTAAAAAAAAGCGAGAAGAAAGCAACCTTTTTTTACAGATTACTTTCCTCTCGTCTTATTGTTTCTTTTCAATATAGGGTGTAGAATATATTTTTAAAAACCTACACCCCTACTTGTCAGTTTAGTTTAAAGAACACAGGTATTCTGCATTCATGTTCTATCGCACTGCCGTTCTTCTTTGCTGGTTCGAAGCGTGGCATTGACTTCACTAACCTCAGAGCCTCCTCGTTGAAGCAAGCGTCAGAAGACTGGATAACAGAGAACTCAGATAACCTTCCCTGCTTGTCGACCATTGCTCTGACGATCACCCTTCCCTCAAGTTTGAGTTCCTTAGCCGCAGAAGGATATTGAATGTTTCTTCTTTCAAATTCCTTCAAAGCATCAAGTCCTCCAGGGAAAGAAGGTGCAGTGATGTCTTTTTCCTCCGCCATATCGTTGAGGCTTTTCCGTACACTATTTTCCTCTAAGGAATTGCTTTGAGGAAGAGAGTCACCTTTTATGTCCTTGAATTCTTTTATCATCGGATGCCTTTGCTCCGGTTTCTGCCTTTTCTCCGTATTACATGCAGCAAGAATAAAAAGGCAGGCAGTTGCGAAGAGAGACAGTTTCTTATAATGCATTTTTTTAGTCAATTGACGATGAATTATAATGCTACTTTCTTACCGTTTATGATGTACACTCCACGACCCAAAGACTTCACGTCACCATACACCCTTCTACCGTCAAGAGTATAAATAGCGTTAGCCGTTGTATTGACATCGATGATTGTATTTTCAATTCCAGAGATAATGTTTGAGTCACTTCCACCCATGAAATTGAAGTCTATTGTACCGTCAGGGTTCTGCACGATGTCTGTTATTGGCTTGCCCATGGTAGCCTTTCCGTTATAGAGCTTTGCGAACGGCTTTGACGTATCTGTGAGCTGGTTGTTTCCATTGCAAGGATAGAGAGAATAATCGCCACCGTCATCGTAGTTCCAGTTCTGCTCAGAATCGGCATTAAAGAAGGTGAATCGCTCGTGGTCGTTGTCCCAGTCTTTGTAAGCATCTCCATACATACCGCTATAGTTCAGGATGGAGTTTACGGTGTTTCTGTTCCAGAGCGACTGCTTATAGTCACAGTGCATGATCATGAGACCGCTGGTAGGGATATGAGCATCAAAAATATCTGTACCCTTCTGACGGTTTTCCAGGATGTAATATTCATTTGAAAAGTCGTCATTGTAGATCACGAAAGCCATACCATATTGTTGCCCCGTAGCAGGAAAGTTCTTTACCGTAGTTGGCTCGTTGAGAACGATAGGTTCCAGCCATCCAGCCACCCATTTCTCGTAAGCAGTATAGTTAGCAGGAGAGAAAGCGTTGTTGTTGTAGTTTCCAGAAGACATAATGTCGTAGTGTCCCATTCCATACTGCTTTGTATACTGAGTATCGTAAAGGTCTACGAGTCCGAGGCAATGAGAGAACTCGTGACAAATAGAACCTATTCCGTCAACATTCTTTCTTGCACCATTTGCAGTCTTGTTGTATGTATACTCACTTGAACAAGCATATGTGTTCACCTTCACCCCATTATCTTTTGTCTGGTAAGAACTGTTATAGTCAGAGGTGGTGAGCTGTCCCTTGTGAGGCCAGATGAGGTTATCGTCGTTAGAGACATGCTGTCCGAGGTCAGCATATATTACATACACCTGGTCGGCATAACCGTCACCATCCCAGTCGTAGTTTGTGAAGTCCACCTCCTCATCAGCCATTTGACATGCGAGAGCAATCATCTCTCCACATTTCTTGTCTTGACGTCCATTGGCATCTCCTCCGTAATAAGCATATCCGTTAGGCATATCATAAGGTCCTACGACGTCAAAGGTAAGGTCGAAGAGACCGTTGCTTTGTATATAGTAATAATCATGTACACTGCCTACATGTCCGCTTGTGCTGGTGTAGTTCTCATTGTTTGCGACCTTGTTATAGTAGCTTTTTCCATGGAATTTATTGAACTTCTTGTCAGAGAAATTCACGAGGATGATAAGTCCTTTCTTCTTTCCAACAAAAGCACCTGCTGCACCTCGAGTCTTTGCTGCTCGTGTTTTCTGCATAATGGCTACATTTGCCTGAGTCTCAGCAATTCTTCTTGGCTCAGCATCTTTCAGTAGCTTTTGAACATCAATGCTCTCATATGTAGTGTCTCCAGCAACACGTTTGTAGCACTTGCCGTCTTCGGCTTGCCACCAGCTGCAGAATTCGTCTCCTCTAAGTTCAGCGACCACTTTTTTCCCGTCTGCGAGAGTAAGTGTAGTCTTAATGCCTCTCATGGCAGGCACTGCATTGGCAGAAACAGCGAAAGAGCTGCAAGCCAAAGCGATGAGTAAAGATTTCTTAAGTATGTTCATCTGTCGATATGATTTATATAAGTGAATAAATTATGCGTAAATTGACAGTAAGTGACGTATGTTTATCACGGAAAGATTATTTCTAACTAATGTTTCCCCTATAAGAAAAAGAGAAGTCTAATTAAAGCGAAGAATGCGTGAAACGCCGGAATTGATTAAAACCCGGAGTTTCACGCTTGAAATTATAGTATTCTAAGAGATTACTTTCTCAGAGAAGTTGCAGTGAAAGGAACAGGAGCCCACTTATTCCATGTTCTCTCCTGCTTTCTCAGAGCAGCCGCCTTGCGTGCTTTTGCAATAGCGTTAGCGAGCTTAGCAGCTTCTGCACGCTCTTGTACTGCGAAGAGGTCACGCTCGCAAGCGTAGCAAGCACCGTCAGGTGTTGCATAGAAGTTATGGAATACGTAGTAGTCCTTTGACTCAAGATAATATGAGTGGAAGTTGTTCTTCAATACCGCTTGCGCAAGATCTGGCATATCGATGATATCCTTACAGAATGTGTATGTATCGTACACTCGGATTGCTTCACCATCGCCATTTACGAAACCACTCTCAATACCATTAGTGATAATCTGTCCGTTATCAAGCATAGAGAAGTATAGCGGAGTACCCTCGAAAAGGAACGGATCAAGATAGAACTTTGTTGGGTCGCTATCGTTCTGATAGAGAGTAGCCTCACCCTCAACCATCTCTTCTGTCAATACGCCGAGAGCATCTGAGAAGAAGAGTTCGCTGATGTCCTTATTACCGATTTGGAATATTCCAAGTGCAACAGGAGTCCAAGTATCTGCTCCATCCTTGCTTGAGCGCAGGTCAACGGAAACAGCAGTATATGTCTGTCCTATGCCCGTTTCGTCGCAAGCAACGAGAATGAAGAAATGCTTTCCAGATTTCTCATAAGTAACAGAAACCTCACCACTTTCAGAAACAGAAGGAACCTCAAGAGTTCCGTTTATCATTCCCTCAAGAACTGCAGACGGATTATCACCAGAAGCAACGAGAGCATATTTTGCGGTAACGACATCAGCACCGAGAGTGACATTGAATAGAGCATGGTCTACATCTTTAGTGTCTGTGTATCGTCCGGTGTATTCAGCAGCGAGAGCGTAGTCAGCAATCTTTGAACCTGGGAGAGCAACTGCAGTCATACCGTTATTACCAGCATACTGAGGATTACCTGGGTTATAGTCAGCCATTTCTATAGTCATAGACTTCTCTGGCATTGTTATCACACCATTCTTCAGAGTACCGAAGATGTCTGGTCTATTCTGCTTAACTACATCCAATGTATATCCGTTGTCAAGGAAGAACTGAACAAGACTTCCGACTGTAATCTGACCATATCCATAGTTAGCCTCTGAAGCATAAGAATGGAAGTATACAAAGTCAGGGTCAGTAGCATCAATTACCCACCAGTAATCCTTTGAAGTGTCATAATCTTCATCCCCATTTAAAGGATAAGCCTTTCCATAGACATTCTTCATACGATACATACCAGGGTTCACAATGCTCTTCTCCATATATACGCTATATTTCACGTTAGGAACATTGAAGAACGTTGTAATACAGTCTTCGCGATAGTAGCCGTAAGAATTATTCTCATTGAAAGGAACCCACTCTGTAGCACCTGCTTTGAATGTGAATGCGCTTACACCGTAAGTAGTGTCAATGCCCTCACCTCCAACAGTGATTGTACCACCAGTGTACTCACCGTATACGAGTTTCTCTGGGTCGTAAGAGATTGTGATAGTAGCAACGTTCTTTCCATCAGCGAATGTTGCAGATGCAGGAACGGTATAGATGTTTCCCTCTCCAGGAGTAAATGTGAGAGGCACAGTGAGTTCACCATTGGTGTCAACACGATATATGTTGACGTCGAAACTGCTTGATTTCTTATCAACAGTAATTGTTGTCGCTTGGTCTTTGTTGAAGTACACCTGAGAAGAAGGAACAGTAGCCTGCTCATACTCGTACTTATCGGTACAAGAGCTGATTCCAAAAGCAACGAGGCTAATCAATACCAGCGAGAAAAGTTTTGTTATCTTTTTCATTGTTGTCAATTTTTTAAGGGGCAGGTTCTGAAAATCCGTTTCTTTTTCAAAAAGGCTATGATTGTTCGTTGAAGAATCTCAGCTATTCGGAGAGCGAGATTTTCAGCACCTGCCATGACTTGTTTATTCTGACCAAGGAGTATATGCGCCAGTAGGATCAGGATTGTTCATACCCACGAGAGCCTGGTTGTTTTGAGACTCAGTACGTACAATCACGTAGTTCATCCAAGCCGGACGTCCGTTAGTATTAAATCTTGCGAGATCATCGTCCCAGTTAGTACCAGAGTATCCACGTGTCACGCTGTAGTTCAGACGTTTGATATCAAAGAATGTCTGTCCCTCGCCCCAGAATTCTACACGCTTCTGGAAAACGATCTCCTCAATGATATCGTCCTTAGAAGAAACACGAGTAGCATAATAAGGGTCGCGATACTGAGCCATGAAGCTCTTGAGGAGTTCAAGACCAGCAGCTTCGTTCTGATGAGCTGCAGCCTCAGCCTCAATGAAGTACATTTCCTCAACACGCATAATTGGATAGCATGAAGCAGCACCAACGGTGTTAGTAGCCACATTTCCCTCATTAGGACGGAACTTGAGAGCTGTGTAAGGAGGCATCATCTCGAGGAGAGCATCCTTCACTTCAGGAATCATGCGAGTCTTCTCACGGAGATTAGATCCCTCTGGAGCGAGGAACTGCACCTTTCTGAAGTCAGTCTCGCTGATTCGCTCATACATACTCTTATCCATCTGTGAGAACATTCCTGTAGCAACACCTGTATAACCAAATGTTGTCTGGTTAGAACGCCATGAAGTCCAGTTAATGATACCCGTCTTCACAGTGCCATCCTCACTTGTCTGCTTAGCTCCCCACATCCACTTGCTGATATCGTTGAAACCAGTAGTGATGTTGTTGCAGTCTTCTTCTGTCATAGGAGCCACGCGAGCCTGATCAATTGCCTTGCGAGCATACTCCTGCGCCTTTGCGTAATCTTCTACCCACATGTATAGACGTGCCTTAAGTCCGTATACGCAAGCGAGGTCAGGAAGGGTGTTGTCGCTGAAGCTTTTGAGGTTTTTAATATATTCCTCAGCATCATTGAGGTCTTTTTCTATGAATTCCTTCATCTGCTGACGTGTAGCACGAGGATTGTTCTTAGCAGCAGTCTGATCCATATCAGCTGTTACGATAGGTACAGTAAGGTTGAGCACATCATTACCATCAACATTGATATTAGAAGTCTTGTCGTTTGGCAAGAACTCGTAGCAACGAGCCATGTCAAGATAGATAAGCGCACGGTAAGCAAGACCAGCACCGAGGTATCCAAGCTGAGTAGGTGATGCTGTCTCTGGATTTACAGAGCCCACCATAGTATTACAAGCAAGAACGAAAGCGTTGTAATAATTATAGATGTACTGTGTAATGAGGTATCCTTCACCCTGAGCGAGGTTCTCACGCCAAGGAGTGAAGTGGTCGTAACCAAGGTTTGAGTGCATATAGTCACCTGTCTGTACGTCACGGATAGTCATCATTGCACCGTATCCGAATGCGAAGTGTCCGAATCCGTCAGGATCTGCAACATTGAAGTTTGATGGCAGAGCCATGAGTGCCGCCTCTGCAGAAGAGGTAGACTGCTGAATCTGAGATTCAGTTGCCACGGTAGTAGGGAAAGTCTCTTCAATACATGAAGTCATGGAAGAGAGTGACACCGCAGCAATCGTCATGCCCATTGTATATTTTAATATTTTCTTTGTTTCCATATTATATTCTCTTATTCGATTAGAATGTTACAGTTATACCACCAGAAACAGTACGTACTGGACGATAGTAAGCATTTCCGCTACCACCTGCGATGCTCTGACGAGGGTCGAGACCCTGACGCTTAGACCATGTCCAAACGTTGTCAGCGACAGCATAGAGACGAATCTTCTGTAGTCCGAGGCTCTTTATCCAGCTCTGGTCGAATGTATATCCAAGAGTGATATTTGCGAGAGAGAGGTAAGATGCAGATATAAGGAATCGGTCGCAAGCAGAGTTCATATACTGGTCGTTAAACTGCATACGTGGTATATTGCTGTTTGGATTCTCTGCAGAGTATGCGTTGAGGATATCTGCATGGATTGCCTGACCACGGCTGAGTCCCATAAGGCTTGCATAAGAGCTATCGTATGTCTGACCACCGAGCTGATACTGGAAGTCAACAGAGAAGTCAAAGCCCTTGAAAGAAACAGAGGTACCGAAACCGCCGTATACGTCAGGCATCATGTCGCCCATGAGGTAATCGTCAGCCTCTGAGCTCTTCTCTACGAGCATCTGACCAACAATCTTACGCTTCTTCACGCCAGCGTAGTTATCGTCAACCTTATTTCCATCAAGGTCATAGTACTGGTCGTGAGGTTTGCCTTCTGCGTCCTTATACTTTTCGTATACGTTCTTGTAGTAGAGAGCAACACCAACCTTAGAAGGGTCGAATTTAATTTCCGCTTTCTCATCTGTTGGATCGTAAGTCAATTTATAGTTATCCTCTGTATAAACGCCAGCATACTTCTTTGTCATGTAAGTGTAACGGCTCTCGCCCTCCATGAAGAAGTAGTTGCCAGAAGAGTAACCGAGACCGATACCATCGCGATACTGTTTCTTGCGCTCTTCAGAAAGCTTAGTAATCTCGTTGTGGTTTGTTGTAAGGTTCGCATATACGTTCCAAGTGAGGTCACGTGTAGAGATTACGTCAGCGTGGATGTCGATTTCAACACCTCTGTTGATCATGTTACCAACGTTATCGTAGTATCCTGTCCAACCGAAAGAAGGAGGCAGTGGTACCCAAGAGAGCATGTCGGTAGTACGGTTGTTATAGTACTCGATACCACCCCAGATGCGGTGCTTGAGGAAAGAGAAGTCGAAACCGATGTTGAACTTCGCATTCTTCTCCCAAGAGATGTCAGGGTTACCAAGAGAGCTTGGGTTCAGCGCAACCTGATCGTTAGAGTTGTCGATAGAGAAGTACTTTGTATATTGATAAGAACCAATCTGGTCGTTACCATTCTCACCGTAAGAAGCCTTGAACTTCAGCTCGTCAACCCAGTCAACATCGAAGAACTTCTCCTTGTTGATGAGCCAGCCGCCACCGAATGACCAGAATGTTCCCCACCAGCTATCCTTATGGAAGCGAGAAGAAGCCTGGCGCATCACAGAAACAGAAGCGAAGTAGCGCTCGTCGAAGTTATACATAGCACGGCTGAGCCATGACTCTGTATTATACTCAGACATAGAAGAGTTACCAGATTTCATTACAACGGCACCTGCGAGCTCCTTGTTGTCAACCGAGAACTGGTTGCTCTTGGTTGCCCAGAGGTCATAGCCGTAAGAACGGTAGTACTCATGACCGAGCATAACCTCGATGTCGTGCTTTCCGAAGATCTGTCTCCAGTTGATACGCTGCTGGTAGTTGTAAGACCATGTTCTTGCATGCTCCTTAGACACCATACCCTTGCTGGCAACATATTGTCCGAAGAATGGGTTTGTTGTAGAAGTGAAACGGCTCTCGTTGAGATAAACGTTATTGATAGAAGTTACGGTGAATCCGTAAGGGAGAGTGAGCTGTGCAGTACCTGTTCCATTGAATGTATTACCCTCTGTGTTGCTTGTGTTGAGCTGGTTGTTAGAGAGAGGGTTTGCATTTGTAAGGAACGGACGTGGGTTTGTGACATATCCCTCACCGTAGTCGTAACGCACGAGACGAGAAGTTGGGTCGTAGATAATGTTTCCATCAGCGTCACGGATATAGAGCGGATAGATAGGAGCAACATTCATGAATGCGAAAACGTTTACAGAAGAGTTGCCATCACCTTCCTCGCCGAGGTCATTATAGTTGTAGTGACCGTAAGACATGTTACCAGAGAGCTTGAGCCAAGACTTCACCTGATAGTCAGCTTTGAGACGACCAGTGAAACGCTTGTAGTCAGAAGCTGCTGTGATACCGTCGTTGCTGAGGTAGTTAGCAGAAGCATAGAATGTTCCACGCTCTGTAGAGCCAGTAGCTGTTACGGTATATTCCTGACGGAGGCTGTTGTTGTATAGCTCGTCCTCCCAATCGTCTGGAAGAAGGAGGAATGTTCCGTTCTTTGTTGTGCTGAGACGACCGAGAGTAGCATTAGGGTTTAGCTTGCCGTTCTTACCGATGAGAGTCTGTCCCTCTGGAAGGGTATAAACATTATATCCAAGACCATAAGAACTTGTGCTGCAGAGGTTGTTGTTTGCCCATGCCCACGCCTGCTCGTCAGACATCTTTCCTACGTTCATAGCGTAGTTTTTAATGCCCTGGAACCAAGTCTCATAGTAGCCAGCAGGATCCTTAATGGTCTTATACTCAGGCACAGCTTTTGAGTTTGAACCCCACTTTGCGTCAAAGCTGATGGTAGCATCCTGACCACGCTTTCCTGCCTTTGTTGTGATAAGGATGACACCGTTACCACCACGTGCACCATAGAGAGCAGTGGAAGCAGCATCCTTGAGAACCGTCATGCTCTCAACGTCAGCAGGGTTTATATCATTGAGTGAGCCACCGTAAGGAGAACCGTCGACAACGATGAGCGGATTGTTTCCAGAGTTGATGGAGTTGATACCACGAATACGGATTGTTGGTGTAGAGCCTGGCTGTCCAGAAGCGCTATTGATCTGCACACCAGAAGCCTTACCTTTCAAGGCGTCAACAGCATTGGTTACCTGCACTTTGCCAATTTCCTTTGAGTCGACAACGGCAGCAGAACCAGTGAAGGCACTCTTTTTCTGAGTACCGTATGCAATTACCATGACCTCGTCAAGAACCTTATCGTCTGACGCGAGTCTGATAACCATGTTGTTCTTGGCGCGAGCCTCAGTCGTTTCCATACCTACGTATGAGAATACGAGTGTTGTGCCTTCTTTTACGTTTACGGTAAACTTACCATGTACATCTGTAACGGCACCTTGGTTTTCACCTTTCACTTTTACTGTTGCTCCGATGACAGGCTCGTTGTCGGCCTCCGAAACCACAGTACCAGTGATAGCTGACTGTGCCCAAGCGGTGATTGTCGCTAATGTGCACAGAAGCATCAATGTGAGTTTTCTTTTCATAAACTAATTACTATTTGTTAAACATATTTTTACACCTTATTATATATATAGGCATTTAGCCTTATGAGTCTCGTTCGCCAGAACTATGCATGTTGATTATTTCCACAACAATATTCTTCTCTCAAAATGCGAGGAGGACGCAATTCTTGCATGAAAACTACATAATTTTGTGCAAAGTTAGTAAAAATTTATGTTAATAACTACTTTTTCACGCAAAAAATTCATTATTTATTGAATTTTTCTTCATTTTGGTTGTTTTTTAGCAAGTAAGGTTATATTTTTCTCAATAAAAAAGAACTTTCTGCTAAAGATTTTAAATTGAAGGTTACAAGTAGTTTTTTCAGAAACGAACAAGCACTTATAGCAAAATACCGATGAAGGAATTCCGCAGATTGCGGAGCTATTCCTTCACCGGTTCAAGATATGGTATTTCAAATACGAATCGTGCTCCATGATCTACATTTGGAGTATCGTCAGGATAGCGTATGTCAAGATAACAGCGCCCGTTCATCTTCTCAGCAATAATGCGACAGATGCTCAGTCCAAGTCCTGTTCCCTGCACAAATTTCTCGAGTTTCACGAATCTCATGAACACTCTGTCTCTTTGCTCTGGTGGCACACCAGTACCAGTATCTGCCACTGCAAACCTTATTGTTGGCACCCCATTTATAGACGTTCTCTTCACACTGATTGTTATGGAGCCTTCCACGATATGCTTTATGGCATTCGTGAGATAGTTTATCAATACCTGCACGACACGCCTTCCATCGGTGTATATCTCAAAGTCGTCTGGGAGTGAAGACTTATATATCATCTTCACCCCTGCGGGGACACGATATTCAACAGTAGCCATTGCTCCAGCAACGATATCCTTCAGCAACTGGTTTCTGCATTCGATGCTATAGGTACCGCGTTCAACGTTTCCGATGTTCACAATATCCTCAATAAGCATGTTCAAGAGAGAAGAGTTATGCTCCACATGTTGTGCGAATTTCTCTCGTTCCTCGTTTGTGAACGTATCTTCAGGGAGTGCGAGTAGCTGTGCGAAGCCCGCAATAGCATTTAGCGGAGTACGTATTTCGTGCGACATGTTCTGAATGAACAAGTCCTTTCTCTCTGTAGCCGCAATTGCCTCTGCTCGTGCCTCAGAGATTTCTCTGTTTTTCTTCGCCAGTTCCTTATAGAGTTTTTTGTTTCTCACCCTCCATGCATAGAGCATCGCCATGAACACAACAATTCCTACGATGGTGATCACCGCCACAGAGATGTAGAGCACCATTCTCTTTTTCTCTGCCTGCACATTATCGGCAACCGCCTTTGCCGCCATGGTGTTTATTGCGATCTTCTGGCTTTCTATCTCCGCTCTCTGCAACTGGAGTTCACGCTGATGGGCATAGTCAGCCATCTGTGCATTGCGTAGTTTCACCATCTGCTGCTCCTGCGCCAAGAGCATCTCCTGCTCTTGAATAGCAATTTGGTTTTGCTGTTCTTCAAGCATGAGCGCCTCGAGTTTCTCTTGAGAGAGTTGCCTTGCGAGTGAGTCTGTTCCATACATCTTTCTCATCGCCTCAAGGTCGGAAGCCATTATTCGGCTCGTTTCTTTTGCTCTTGCAGCAATGAGCGAGTCACGAATGTCGAGTGCAATCTTATAGAGGTGGTAACGTTTTGCCAAAGAAAGTTGGAAACGGTATCTCACCTTTGGGTCAGCCTCCTTCCCCATCTCCTGTAGAGCACGAGGGATATCGTTTTTGAAGACATACTTGTAAGAGCGTGCAATATGCTCACGAGGGAAAACAATTGGGAACGACTTCTGCAGCGAGTCACACTTTTCGATATACCGGAAATACTCCTCCCTATTTAAGTTTGTACCAGCTCTGAAAGCTTTTTCGAGATAAGCGACACACTTTGCCCCCATATTATTAGCTGTTTTCACAGCAAGGTTTAGCAGAGAGTCACCGTAATGTGAGTACACCGCACCCTTTGTATGTCTGAAGAGTTCGATATAAATCTGACTGACATCCTGATAAATATTCAGTTCCTTATTTATTTCCAACGCCTTATTAGCATTTTCCAGCACTCCTAACGGCTCGTCACGCTCACGACTGACAATCATTCTTGCATACGCATCATAGAAAGCCGCCGTTTTATCTTCGTTGTTTTGTTTCTCTGTGTCAAGAATGTCGAGAATCCTCAAAGCGTTGAACATATCCTGCTCTTTCAGTCTCCGTTCTATCTCCTCCTTGTAGGTATAGTAATAGAACCTCATGATGCCATATTGCTTAGCAACTTTTCTCAGTTCTTCACCCGCCTTTAGGAATTCACTCCATGTTCCATGCATATTTTGTGAGCGCATACGCATACAAAGCAATAGGCAATGCCCTTTCATGTCAAGACTTTGTTCTGCCTTTTTGATAGATTTGTCAAGAAGTGGAAGAATAAGTTTTGGCTCATAATTGCATTTGTATGCAGAATCCATTACCTGTATGACATACGGCTTCAGTTCTTCTGTTGCGACCTTTATGATATAATCTTGAGGGAGAGCACCATTCACCATCTTTGGCATCACCGTCTCTGGCATCACCACCTCTGCGGTATCTCTTTCGAGCGCATAAGACTGAGAATCAGAGAAATACTCAGAGAGAGCATTCCTGTTTGCATATCCCACAGAAGAGAGCACAAGGAAGAGACAGACAACTGCCAGGGAAGCCTGATATTCCCGTCTTGCCTTTTCAATACGCTCATATTCACTTTCCGTAGACTCATGCGTGACATAGTCGTCTGGATTGAGAATAGAATTGATATTGTCTATGAGCATGGTGCTCTTCTCCTGCACGAGCATTCCATACTCAAAGCGTTCATCGTCTGTTAGTTTTCCGTTAGGGTCAGCGAGAATCTTTGCATATTCCGAAACCTGCTGTAACGGAATCTGCATTTCCTTCGACATATTCTTTATGAAAGAGTCACGCCCCTTCGAAGCATCCTCCGCCTCTTGACGAAGCTTGTCTTGCTTTGCTGTCAGCGCACTCATGTTCTTCGTCATTCTTGAGCCAGATCGCACCCAAACCCACATGAAGATAGCAGCCAATGCCAACACAACGGTGAGAATGGTTATCAGCACAAAGCCTAATGTCACGTGCAGCTTCTCCTCCTCGGCAGCCTTCACCTCATTCTCTATCTTTCTGTGAGACATCTCCACATTCTGCTGCCTAAGCTTTGCACTGTCAAGACGCATGGTATACATTCTCGCCCTTTGTCTCTGAAGGAGCTTCTTCGACTCATTTTCAGCACGTTCCGATTCAAGGAGTATTTGGTTTTGCAGAAGCATACGACGTTTGATATCAGCTTTTGCCATTGCAATCTCGTAGTTCTCGGTGAATCGCGCATAGTCGATATTCGACTTCTCTACGAGAGCCTCTATCATCGTTGCATTTCTTGTCTTGTCGTCGTAACGCTCTGAACGGCGGTAATAATCGGTAGAGTCGGCATAGAGAATTGCCTTGCTCCAGTTTCCGAGAAGACGGTGAATGTTCAAGATGCAAGCCACCTTATCTTTTGCATTCTGAATCTTATTGAGGTGTATGATGGCAGAATCAGGCTGATTTGAGAAGATATATCTATATGCCTCAGCACGCATATAGAAGAAATAATGCTTTTGGATATTCTCCTTCGTGGCATATTTCAAATATTGACTTCTTGCAAGTTCGTAGGTCTTTTCAAGATTCTTCCTTCCAGCATAGTCAGCCATACACACGTTTGCCTCAAATATATCCTCCTCTGTTTTTGCCCTGTCGAGTGCTTCATCGAGATAATAATATCCTGATGCCACAGAAGGGTTATAGTCATACAATGCTTTGTATAACAGAGCGTAAAGGTGTGAGATGCTCTTTCTCACAGGCAGTTGCTTGTCTATCTCAAACGCTTTGAAGGCATATTCCTTCGCCCCTTCATAATCACCATATCCCACACATTGCTCACAAAGAAGACTATAGCATGAGAAAAGTTCCCTCTGGTTTTTTGCCTTCAATGCAGAGTTGTAGGCGTCGAGAATACCCTTTAGTGTAGAGTTTGAAAGAGTGTCTCTATAAGTCATTTTTGTACTTTGGGCTACGATAACACCCTCCCTATCCACACCCTGTGAGCTGAGCCACGGAGCGAGAATCGCAAGTATAGCCATTAAGTACAATTTTTTTTTCATAGAACAGTTTTAGTGTATATACTTATAATCTTTGTTTTATACACATTATTATATATATACCTTAATCTATTATATACCTTATTTGAAATACATCTTTCTCATCAAACCGTCATAGCCAGGGATATCAAGAGAGATGGTATCTCCAGAAGAGATTTGAGAGGCAGGGATAGAGAAATATGTCCTTACGGTGTAATACTCCGGTACTCCATTTCTGCTATGCAGCAAGCGGTAGTGGAAATTCTTTCCTGTGGGAGACACGCAGACAGTATCTTCAAGCAATGCTACAGAGTGACTGTTCTCCGAACCCTCTTTTGTTCCCGTTTTAATATCTATTGTAAGATTTAGGAACGTGCCGTTTTTCGCCATCCATCCACTGACAAAGGTCACAGGGTCTTTGGCATCGAGCACCTTTTTCAGTTCCTCTTTCGTTCTCGGCAGAAGAACGAGCACCTGCTTTGCAGAGAGTGGCAATGCCTTCCCCCCTTCCATTCTGTAATAGAGCATAGCCCTATAAGAAGAGTCAGCCTTCTCTGCCCATTTCACCTTCACTGGAGAAGAGAAGGGAAGTTGCTCGTCAGCGTCTGTAACTGCCGACTTCACCTTCGCCATAAGGTCGGTCTCTAAGAGGCACATCTCTGCTTTCACTCCCGACAAATCAGTCTCCTCATCGTTCGAACAGGAAGAGAGAACTGCTGCAAGGGTAAAGAATGCAAGGCATAACGGCATGCCTGCAATCACTGTGAAAGTACCTGCCTTTCTGGTGAGCAGGAAAAGATGCTTTAAAATGTGTATAGGGGTTCTTTTTCCAGACAGTCTCATAATGCCAGTTTGTTCTTTGCTGGATTTGCGTACATGTTCAGTATGCAGTTTCTGAGGAAAGCCTCATCTTTATTCGGAATGTCTATCTTTTCGAGCTGTCTGGAAAGATATTTGTTGAATCGCTCCACATCGTCTGCAGTATAGTGGTCGGCATATTCTTTCTTTCCACTGAGCATATCCATTGCAATGAAGTTTCCTGGGAAGAGCTTATAGCCGGCATGAATATCACGATCCATTCTCTTTGCCACCTCAGCAAAATAGTCTGCCTTTGGCATTCCTTCCAGTTCTCCAAGCCATTCGTTTATGCAAGGAGCACACTCGTAATGAATGCGCCCTTTATAGCCCATTATTCCCACCTTCATATTCTCAAGGTCGTCTTGCTTTGATTTCTTATAAGCCGAATTGTCTCTCTTCAGCTGGAACTCCTTTGCCTTGAGATAGTCGCAAGGGTCGTATTCATAGGAGATGCAAAGCGGAACGATGTTCAGCTCCTGCAGCTTTCCACCAAGAGAAAGCATCTTCAGCACAGACTCCTGAGTGCGGTCGTCGCTATCCTTTGCCCTACCCTCTCGCTGTGCAATCCAGATATTCTCACCCTTCTCAGTAACAGCATAGTGGATATATTTCGACATAAGGATGGAGCTTTCCATAAGCTGCCGTGGTGAGAGTCCTCGTTTCACGGTGAACGCTTTATTGAGTTTCACGAGAGTTCTTATCCAAGGATAGATAAGGAGGTTGTCGCCAATGGCAATCTCCACCGTGGTGTCGTAGCCTTTCTCAAAGAGTTTCAGAGAGAGGATGGCAGAGTCGAGCACGATATCTCTGTGGTTGCTGACATAGGTATGATGCTGTGACTTCACTGGGAGCGGATGTCCAGAGTATGTGCATCCATCAGAGCATTTTTTCAATACGTACCTCACCACCCTTGCCATGAACCGCTTTTGGAATGCCAACGGTGTGTTAACACCAATGAACATCGTCCTCACAAGAAAGCGTATCACGCCCTTTGGAAGAGGCAGGAATCCTCTGAGCATTGCCATGAACTGTCGGTCGTGAAGCAGAGCCTCTACCGCCTGCTTTACTTCACCAGGACCATACGGTCGTATCTCGTCAAAATTCTCGTTCATAATCAATATTTTTTAGGTCTGATTGGGGTTAGAAAGCTGCTGATGCGTTTAGAACTGGTTTTCCACAATTTCCGTAAGCACTTCCGTGATATTCATTCCAGCCGCTTTTACCTGCTGTGGAATGAACGATGTCTCTGTCATGCCTGGAGTAGTGTTTATCTCCAGCATATTGATCTTTTCAGAGCCATCGGCATTCTTTGAGATGATATAGTCGATGCGAATAATTCCGTTGCAATGGAGAATATCGTAGATGGCGCTGGTGATCTTCGCCACACGCTCAGCAGTCTCTGGAGCGAGTCGAGCAGGAGTGATCTCCTCAACCTGTCCGTTGTACTTTGCATTATAGTCAAAGAACTCATTCTCTGAAACCACCTCTGTAGCAGGGAGAACGACAGAGCGAGAGCGTGTCTTATAGCATCCCTGACTAATCTCAACGCCTTCGAGGAATCCCTCAATCATCACTGTCTCCGACTCAAGGAATGCCTTTCTCAAAGCAGGGGCGAGATGGTCGATGTTCTTCACCTTGCTAACGCCGAAGCTGGAACCATCAGCCGCTGGCTTTACGAAGAGTGGGAGTCCGAGTTTCTCTACAATCTCCTGCTCATTGATAAGGTTCTCCTGTCCATGGCGCACGAGAATACTGTCTGCAACTGCAATTCCGAAGCCGCGGAGATAGTTGTTCAGCACAAACTTATCGAAGGTGAGGGCCTCAACTAGCACATTGCTGGTAGAGTATGGCATATGTATAAGGTCGAAATATCCCTGAAGGATTCCATTCTCTCCTGGTGTGCCGTGGATAGTGATGTAGGCATAGTCGAAATGTTTCGTCTTTCCGTCCAAGGAGAAGGAGAAATCGTCCTTGCAAATTCTTGCTGTACTTCCGTCTGGAAGGTTTACATGCCAGTCAACTCCCTTCATCTCAACGATATAGACCTCATAGCGCTCCTTATCGAAGAACGAATAGAGTCCCTGTGCTGAGCGCAGTGAGACTCCGTGTTCGCTGGAGTCTCCTCCACAAACAATTGCTATAGTGCGATTCGTGATCATCTTTTTGTTTCCTTTCTCTGATTTTTTTGTTCTGTGGCAGTTGAAAGAGTCTTGAAGTTTTTTCTCCTGCCTCGAATGATTGTTTATTAAAAAATTTTTATTTTCCTAAAATTATTTCCAGATAATTATATTGTCTTGAAAGTATCTCTTGTTGTGCCGTTTATATACTCCCGCCATTTCTGGATTACCGCCCCAAGATCTTCAGGAAGTTCTGAGGTAAAGTCCATCTGCTCGTTTGTAACGGGATGCACGAAACCAAGGGTCTTAGCATGAAGCGCTTGGCGTGGACAGAGCTTGAAGCAGTTGTTTATAAAAGCGCGATAAGATGAGGAACGCTCTCCGCGAAGAATTTCCATGCCGCCATAGCGTTCATCGGCAAAGAGAGGATGCCCAATTGCTTTCATGTGAGCACGAATTTGGTGTGTGCGTCCTGTTTCGAGTATGCACTCCACGAGAGTTGTGTAGCCATATCTTTCCAGCACTCGCCAATGTGTTACGGCAGGTTTTCCGATTCCCGACTCTGGCGAGGTTACGGTCATGCGAAGTCGGTCTTTCGGGTCGCGGGAGATATTTCCCTCTATGCGCCCTTCATCTTCCTTCATATGTCCCCAAACGAGAGCGTGATAAGAGCGGTGTGTGGTTTTATCGAAGAACTGCTTTCCAAGTTTCTTCTTTGCCTCTGGGGTTTTCGCAATGAGCAGGAGACCAGAGGTGTCTTTATCTATACGGTGTACGAGTCCTACTTCTGGAGAGTTTGGGTCGTACTCTGGAACATCTTTCATATGCCACGCCATAGCGTTCACAAGTGTTCCTGTGAAGTTTCCTGCCCCAGGGTGTACAACCATTCCCGCCTCTTTGTTCACAACCATTAGCTGGTCGTCTTCGTAGACGATGTTCAGAGGGATGTCTTCTGGGAGTATGCTCGTATCGTGTGGCGGTCTTGTGAGCATGAGTGTTATCACGTCTCCCGGTCTCACCTTGTAGTTTGACTTCACCGGCTTTCCATTGGCATGAATATATCCAGCCTCGGCAGCCTGCTGAATTCTGTTTCTCGACGAATGCTGCATTTTCTCTGCGAGGAACTTGTCTATTCTCAGCACCTCCTGCCCAGCATCAGCCACAATTCTGAAATGCTCATAGAGCTCACCGTCTCCAGTGTTTTCAGGACTGTCGTCGTCAAGCATCTCGTCGTCGAACAATTCTTCTTCTGAATTTATCATTGTAATATTTGTCGTTTTCTTGTTATTTTTTTATTCCTCAACGTCTTGAAATAAACTATTCCTCAACGATTTGGAAAGGGTCTTCCACATGAACTGGGGCAGCTTGAGTATGCGTAGAGTCTGAAGAGAGCACAATGCCGTCATCGGCTGCCTCTATGTCTGGATCAAGGAATCCAAAGTCGTCACCTCCGTCATATGCTCCGTTTCCCACCTGCAGAACAACCATAGCATCGAGGGGGACACGGTCGCCAACGGCGAGTGACTTTCCTCGGCAAAGGATTCCATACACCCAGTCTTTCTCTCCAGCAATCATTCTTGGCTCTCCGACTTTAAAGCCAAGGATTTTCAGTCGTGCCGTGGCTTCACGAAGCGAACTGTTGTCGATGATGTCCGGCACCACGAGTGTTGGTTTCTTTGAGGAATTAATGGAAACGTAGATTATTCTTCCGTTCTTTACCTTCTGTCCGGCGGCTGGAGTCTGATGGAGTATGCACCCTGGAGGAAGCAGACGATTGTAGCCCGTATCTGAGACAGCAATCTGCAGTCCTGCTGTTTCCATTATCTTCTCTGCGTCTTCAAATCTTTTGTTCAAGACTTCGGGCACACTGATTTCCTTGCCGTGTTGTGTGTATATGGCACTTCCGAACGAGAGCGCCACAGCCACAAGCACCACAACAATCAGCATAGCCAGCAGATTAAAAATTAGGTATTTGCTGAACAGTTTATGTATGAATGTTTTTGTCTCCATCAAATGTTAACGATAAAATTTCCACAAAGGTACAAAAAAATTCATATTTTACAAAGTAAATGCAAAAAAAAAATTCCCTCGTTGCTTTTTTTTCTTGATTTTGTGTCAAACACAAGGCAGAAAAGGGCGATATCATTTAGAATAGGGCAGCTATGTTGCTCCTTCAGGGCTATGATATGAACATATCTGACTCATATCTAACTCATATCTAACTCATATCTAACTCATATCTAATATATGACTTACATATGACTTACATATGACTTACATATGACCAGCATATACCTGACATATACTGGCGAAATACCATTTCTATATGACATCGTCACTTGGCATAAAAGCAAAAAAGCAGCGTAAAGACTGAGTCTTCAGCTGCTTTTTTTAACGACGCATCATAGCGTTCAGCAAGGATTACTTGCCGTGATTCTCGTCAGAAACAGTGAGCTTCTTACGGCCATGAGCACGACGAGAAGCAAGTACGCGACGACCATTCTTGGTCTTCATACGCTCGCGGAAACCATGCTTGTTAACGCGACGACGGTTGTGTGGCTGGAATGTTCTTTTCATTGTTTTATTCTTGTTTTTATTGATTTTTCCACAATTCGGGATGCAAAAGTACATAATTTATTTTAAATAAGCAAGAAAATTATCAGATTTCCTGAAAAAATAAGTGTTTTTTAATAAAAATATAGTAACTTTGCACCCGAAAAAGCCGATAAACATATTATTATATATATTTTTAAGGACAATTAGCGAATAGAATCAAATCATAAAAAAAACAATATCATAAACAATAAAACAGAAAATAAAGATGATTAAATCACAAGACATCAAGAACGGAACAGTAATCCGTCTCGACGGAAAACTGCTCGTAGTAGTAGAGTTCCTTCACGTAAAGCCAGGAAAGGGCAACACATTCATGCGCACAAAGCTAAAGGACGTGGTTTCTGGATATGTTATCGAGAAGCGCTTCAACATCGGTGAGGCTCTTGAGGACGTTCGCGTGGAGCACCGCCCATACCAGTTCCTCTATATGGATGGTGCAGATGCTGTATTCATGAATCAGGAGACTTTCGACCAGGTGAATATCGACCGCGAGATGGTTATCGGTAGCGCATACATGAAGGAGGGTGACATCGTTGAGGTTGTTTCTGACTCTTCTACAGATACTATCCTTACCGCAGAGATGCCAGTAAAGACAACTCTCGAGATCACTTACATGGAGCCAGGTGCAAAGGGAAACACAGCAACAAACACTCTCACCAAGGCAACTGTAGAGACTGGTGGTACCGTGATGGTTCCTCTCTTCTGCAAGGAGGGCGACAAGATTATCGTTGACACACGTGACGGTAGCTACGTACAGCGTGTAAAGGAATAAGGCACCACCAAGAAACAATAACCTACACTCTCTCCTACAGAAATTCCTGTGGGAGAGATTTCCGTTTTTACACCTAACTTTTTTATATCATTTTCAAAAACACCTGCTCCATGGAAAGAAAATACAGTATCATTGTTCCCGTTTTCAACCGCCCTGACGAGGTTCAGGAACTTTTAGAAAGTCTCACGAAACAGACCGAGACAGGATTCGAGGTAATAATCGTGGAAGACGGCTCGACAGTTCCTTGCGAGGAGGTGTGCAAGAAATATAGGGCGAGTCTCAACATACGGTATTTCAAGAAAGAGAACTCTGGTCCGGGAGAAAGCCGTAACTACGGTGCGGAGCGTGCTTCGGGAGAGTATCTCATTATTCTTGACTCAGACGTGATTCTCCCTGAGACATACATCGCTTCTGTAAGTCGTGAGCTTAAAGAAAACCCTTGCGATGCCTTTGGTGGTGCTGATGCTTCACACCCTTCGTTCACCCCTGTTCAGAAGGCAATCTCTTACTCCATGACTTCGTTCTTCACCACTGGAGGAATACGTGGCGGAAAGAAGAAGCTCGACAAATTCTACCCACGCTCATACAATATGGGTATTCGCCGTGAGGTTTACAAGGAGTTGGGCGGTTTCTCACGCATGCGCTTCGGTGAGGACATTGATTTCTCTTACCGCATTGTGGAGGCAGGCTACACGACCATGCTCTTCCCTTCTGCATGGGTATGGCATAAGCGGAGAACGGATTTCAAGAAGTTCTGGCGACAGGTATATAACAGTGGTATTGCAAGAATAAACCTTGAGAAGCGACATCCTGGTACGATGAAGCTCGTGCACCTTCTCCCTACGGTGTTCACGATAGGCGTTGGTGTTCTCTTCGCTATTTCGTTCACAGGGAGAATGCTCATGGTATATGGTCCGGGACCTGCCCCTATACACCGCTGGTATTGGCTTTGCGCTGCTCCTTGGCTGCCTATTCTTCTTTACTGTCTGCTGATTTTCATCGACTCTTCCATTCAAAACCGCTCTTTAGGAATAGGAATAAGGAGCATTGCGGCTGCCTTCACACAGCTGATGGGCTATGGTTGTGGATTCCTCTATGCATGGTGGCAGAGATGCGTGTTACGAAAAGACGAGTTCCATGCCTTCGACAAGACTTTCTATAAGTAAGCCGCTCTTGGGAAGGTGGTGCATCATTAGTGGGTGTACATAGCCACCTTTTTATATTTTTAAGGTGGGTTATACCAATTCTCACCTTTTATTATTATCTGTCTTATAAAAAAAACGAAAAAAAATCCGATATGGAGGAGAATAATGATGAATGGGTAGTACGTGAGGTTTTCGATGCTCCCAAGAAAATGAACATAAACGAATGGAATCCAGACGACCGTCCAAGGGAGAAAATGATGGAGAAAGGGGCACAGGCACTTGCCAACGCAGAACTCCTCGCTATTCTCATTGGCTCGGGAACGCCAAAGGAGAGTGCCGTTGACCTTATGAGAAGGATTATGGCTGACTGCAGCAATTCTCTGAAGAACCTCGGGCAGAAGAGCATCGAGGAACTAATGTCGTATCATGGCATTGGGGAGGCAAAGGCAATCACCATTCTTGCGGCATGTGAATTAGGAAGGAGGCGACAGGAGGAGGAAGCACTCATAAGACTCGACCTCTCTTCTGCTGAGTCTATTTATGAATACATGCGACCGAAGATGCAGGACCTCACCACCGAGGAGGCATGGATTCTTCTTCTAAACAACAATTTCAAGCTTGTTTGTGAGCCAGTGAGAATCTCCCAGGGTGGCTTGACAGAAACGGCAGTCGACGTGCGCGTCATCGTACGCCACGCCATTCTCAGCAAGGCGACCGTAGTGGTGCTCCTCCACAATCATCCATCAGGGAATTGCCGTCCTTCTGGTCACGACGACAAGATCACAAAATCCGTCCGTGAGGGTCTCTCCTTCATGCGCCTTCACTTTGCCGACCATATCATCGTCACCGACGGAAAATATTACAGTTACATGGAGGAGGGGAAATTGTAGGCGCATCCCTTTTTAACATCATTTATGGATTTTGGATGCAAGATTCTTGCGCGGAAGGTATTTATTTGAGTGAAAACAGAATTTGAAACAAATAAATACACCTATCTTAAAATGAAAAGAATCAAGACACTTATGCTGCTCATGGCAGCAACCGTTTCTACAGTATTGTTCAATTCGTGCGATACAGACGACGAGAACTACAACACCCGCTATGCCGTGGCTATCGTAACACTGAAGAATGCAGAAACAGAAGGCGGAAAATGGTTCATGCAACTCTCTGACTCTTCGGTTATCTATCCTCAGAACATGCCAGAGAACAAATATGGCGACAAGGAGAGAAGGGCATACATACGCTTCAACGACTACCGCCCGCTTCAGACTAACGGTATTATAAGGGAATACTCGGCAGAGATTCTTACCATAGACACAATCCTTACTAAATCGCTCTCACCAATGATTCCTGACAGTCAGGGAAACATTAACGAGGGTAACAAGAAGGAATACGGTGCTGACCCTGTGGAGATTGTGAACAGCTGGGAGACATGTGCGGAAGACGGTTACCTTACTCTCCGCATCAGAACACGCTTCAGTCATGACGGTCTCCATCGCCTCTCCCTCGTTCATCGCACAGATGCCAACGAGCCATATCTTTTAGAGTTCTATCATAATGCCAATGGCGATGTGAACGGTGTTGTGGGCGATGCACTCGTTGCCTTCCGTCTTGACGATGTCTTCAACGAGCCAGAGAAGCCATACGAGATTACTCTGAAATGGAATTCGTTCTCAGGTGAGAAGACCACAAAATTCAAATATACCCCAAGAAAAAAATAATCCATACCATATATCCACACCGTCATGGCAATAGCTGGTCTTTGACTGGCTATTGCCATAAAAGCGAAAAGGGAGAAAAAAAACAGAAGAAAGAAGGAAAGCAGAAATGACAATCAATGAGAAAGCCATAGCAGAGGGTATTCGCAAAGGCGAAAACCGTGCCGTGAAGGAGTTCTACAACTCCTTCGGAGGGCTTCTTACGTCTGTCTGTTCTCGTTACATCACCAACGACGATGATGTAAAAGATATTCTGCAAGAGTCAATGATAAGCATAATAACCAACATTCAATCTTTTGAATATAAGGGTGTTGGCTCACTAAAGGCATGGTCGGCAAGAATTGTTGTGAACCATGCCCTTGGCTTTTTACGCCAGAAGAAGAGAAGCAACGAACTGTTCATAGACTCTGGAAAGGATATTCCCGACCAAGACGCTGAAACACCGCCAGACATCGATGACATTCCTGCCGATGATGTCTTAGAAATGATTCGTGAACTCCCTGATGGCTACAGAATGGTGTTCAACCTCTATATCATTGAAGGGAGGAGTCATAAGGAAATCTCACAACTCTTAGGAATAAAAGCCGACTCCTCTGCATCTCAGTTGCATCGAGCAAAGGCTATACTTGCAAAAAAGATTACAGAATACAGAAAACGACAAGCATTATGAACAACAATTGGTCTGAACAATTTCAAAGAAAACTGGACGGTCACAAACTGACTGCCCCAGAACTGTCATGGCCAGAGGTTGAAAAGGCACTTGACAAAAATAAAACACAGTCAAGAGGATTCTTGAACTGGACAGTCAACAAACCATGGAATAGACTCTCACACATTGCTGCTGCTTTTGCCGCTATTGTCGTTGTTGGAGGAACTGCTTTCTTTTTTCTTGACAATCCTAAAAACCAAGATGTTATAACAAAGGCACAGAAGGAGAAGCGCATGATTGTTTCTAAGGAAATGGAGACAATAGAAACAGCTGAGACAGAGACACAACAAACGACTCTCCAAAGTGGTTTCGGAAATGAGAAAAAGCTCTTTACCTCAAATTCCAGAGATAATAGCGTGAAGGGGGAACATAGTCAAGAAATCATTAATAATCAAGAGGATATAAATAATCAAGAGGATATAAATAATCAAGAGGATATAAATAATCAACCAGTGAAAGAGAATCCAGAGAAGAAAGAGAATCCAGAAAGGAAAGAGAATCTGGAGAAGAAAGAGAATCTGGAAAAATATACCTCTCCACGCAGGAAATACCCTTACCATTCTGACTTTCCAGAGAAAGTTGGCAAGAAAAGGAATACAGAGAAACTTATTGCTGCCGTTTACCTAAACAATTCTGCAGCAGGCGAGAAAGGTGGGTCGTTTAGCAACATACAGAGCAGTCCTGTGTATGCTGGACCTTACGGTTCTGCACCAGAAGAGTTTCAGTATGGAGCACTTAACTTCCTTGCTAACAGCCGACCAAAAGAGGTAAACTATAGCCACAGTCACCCATGGAAGTTCGGCATCCACATGAGCTATGCCCTCAACGATTCATGGACACTCTCCTCTGGAGTGACATATAGCTATCTTCATTCTTCCTTTGACTATTCCGAAGGAAAGGCATCGGGAACAGGAAAGCAGAACCTCCACTACCTTGGCATTCCTCTCTCTGCAAGCTATTGTTTCCTAAAAGCAGGGAATCTGCGCCTCTATGCTACTGCCGGTGGTGAGATGGAGAAGCTGATAGGTGGAAAAAGAACTCTTAGTGGTTCAAACATCCCAGAAGATTTGGAAAGTGAGACGGTGAAGGAATCGTCTCTGCAATGGTCGGTGAATGGCGGTATAGGAGCAGAATATCGCCTCTCCCCTACCCTCGGCTTCTATCTTGAGCCTGGCATCTCACATTATTTCAACAATGGTAGTGACATAGAAAACTACTATAAGGAGCACTCCACCGCATTCTCCTTAAACATCGGAATGAGGATTGTGTTCAAGTAAGATCTTCGCATGCGGTTATGTTTCATAATGTAAGGGCGGCACATTTTCATATCATAGCCCTGTAGGGCTTAAGGCACAATATTCTAATCTATGTCGCCCTTTCTTAAGGTGCCCTATCCTAAGTATCCACCTCTTGTTTCACCCCGATATACATATTCCTACTTCCAAACCAATGCTACAAGATTTCATATTGGCTAAATTTACCTAAAATATTAGCCAATAACTATAAAAAAAATACAATTATTGGCTATTTTCATCAGAATTTATAGCCAATAGCAATATTTTTTATTAGTTTTGTACCGTCAAAACAATAAAGCACACCTATATGAAAGAGAATATATTAGGAAGAGAGGCTGAGAAAGACTTGCTCTCAAGAATTTATGATTCCGGCAGTTCGGAGTTTATAGCCGTATGCGGGAGACGGAGGGTCGGGAAGACATTCCTCATCAGAGAGTTCTTCGAGGAGGAGATGGTGTTTCAATGTTCTGGTGTGGCAAATGCAGGCACACAGGAGCAGCTGAAGAGCTTTTACTACACGCTTCGCAGATACGACAAGAATGTATCAATCATTCCCTCCGACTGGATAGAAGCCTTTGAAATGCTCATCTCATATCTTGATTCACTGAGACAAAAGCGTAAGGTGGTATTCATAGACGAACTTCCGTGGATGGACACATCTGGGGCGCATTTTGTTTCAGCACTTGAACACTTCTGGAACAGCTGGGCATCAGCGCGACGAGACATCGTATTGATTGTTTGCGGTTCTGCCACATCGTGGATGATGGACAAACTGATAAACAACCACGGAGGTCTGTACGGCAGACTTACACATCGTATTTTCCTATCGCCGTTCACACTCGGCGAAGCAGAGAAACTGCTGATTTCGCAAGGTGTTTCCATGTCAAGATATGAAATTGCTGAGGCATATATGATAATGGGAGGCATTCCCTATTACCTCAACATGATAGACCCTCGTCTGAGTCTCGCACAAAACATCGACCGCCTGATGTTCAATCCCAACGGCGGTTTATATAATGAGTTCGAGATACTCTATCGCTCTTTGTTCAACAACTCTGAGTCATACATAAAAGTGGTGGAATGTCTTAACGCAAAGGGCTATGGCATGACGCGAAGCGAGATAGGCGAGACTTCAGGAATAAAGTCGGGCAAGACGCTCACTACCATCCTTGACAACCTTGAATCTTGCGGTTTTATTCGCCGTTACAACAACTACGGATGCAGCGAACGCAAGTCGCTGTTCCAACTAATAGACTTCTTCACACTGTTCCACTTCCGGTTTATGCGCAACAGTTCGTTCCGCAACCTCCAATATTGGACCTCCCTGCAGCGCACTCCTCGCTTTTATGCCTGGGCGGGCATTTCTTTCGAGATTCTCTCAGCCTGCCACATCAACGAAATAAAGCGGAAGCTGGGCATCTCCGGTGTGGCGACCAATGTCTATTCGTGGCGTAGCAAGGGAGAAACCTCTGACAGGGCAGTGCAGATAGACCTCGTGATAGAACGTGCCGACAACACCATAAACATATGCGAAATGAAATTCACCGAAAAGGAATTCGCCATCACCAAGGACTACGATCACAATCTGTGCCACAAACTTTCCACCTTCATTGAAGAGACCAAGACCCGCAAGTCCGTCCAACTTGTCTTCGTGACATCCTGCGGCTTGCTACGCAATATGTATTCTGGCAGAGTGCAGGCAGAAGTCACCCTCGACGACTTGTTCGTGTAAATAAGACATTCATTCCCAAATATGCAGTAAGTGCTTTCATTATCCCACCACCAACAACCTTGTGGATGTTGCGTGATAGGAGGAAATAGTAGAAGACCATATAATATAAGGTAGAATTATTATATTTCTACTTTATAAGTAGGTGTGCAAAATTATTTTTATAATGATTGTATTGATTAGTGATGCAGAATCAGTATGTGACATAAAGGAGTGTAGTGACTCCTACTCGACTGTTGTCACTTGCTGATAATGCGCAGTAGGCGGTACAAGGATTATATAAATAATTTTGCACACCTACTTATTGTTAAACATTTATAAATAAAACGTTTGAACAACCTCCTTTTCAAAACAAAGGTTCAGAGGTACTTTGGTTCGTTGGTTGCGAATCAGTGATACCTGTCCCTGTGATTCTCGATAAGCTTCCGAAACTTAAATTCCTAATTTTTTCTAAGAAGGTGCGAATAAAAATTCACCCTTGCTTAGAACTTTGTTTCACCCTCCTCATATTCTGAGAGAAGGAGATGCTCACCGTCAAAGACGGCATAGGTGAACTGAGAAATCCAGTCGCCAAGAATCATCATTCGCTTGTTTCCTGAGAGCATAAGGTCGAGCTCTATATGACGGTGACCATAGATGAAGTAGTCAATGTCAGGATGAGATGCCATATACTCTTTTGTGTAAAGAACAAGATGCTCACGATCTTCACCAAGGAACTCTGGCTCTCCCGAGCTGTTGTATGTCGGAGTGACATTTCCATTGAACAGCGTACCCGCAGCATCTCCTATTTTGCTCTCCGCAACAGGTTTCCGCTTCATGCGTGAATGCTTTGCCCATGACAGTCCGAACCATAGCGAGATGTCTGGGTGTAGAAGTGAGAACAGTTTCTGGCACACCTTATTGTGGAAAACGGCACGGAGGAAACGGAACTGCAGGTCAGGGTCTCCTAGTCCGTCTCCATGGGCAAGGTAGAAGACTTTATTGAAAATCTCCACGGTTTCTGGCTTCCTATGTATGGTTACTCCACATTCCTTTTCCAAATAGCCATACATCCAGATATCGTGGTTTCCTGTGAAGATATGAACCTCAATATCCATGTCTGTCAGCTCACTAAGCTTGCCAAGGAAGCGCGTATATCCCTTTGGCACTGCATGTTTCCACTCGTACCAGAAGTCGAACATATCTCCAAGGAGGTAAATAGCCTTTGCACTATTTTTTATCTCGTCAAGGAATCTTACCAGTCTCCTCTCTTGCGTTCTGCTATGTTCTATGCCCCACGAGCCAAGGTGGGCGTCACTGATGAAATAAACTTTCTTCATACCGTTTGGGTAGGTTCTTTTATCACCCACAGAAAATGTAGGTGAACAGAATTAATATGGTGTGCAGAATTAACTATCCTTTTTTTTCGTTAATCAAATCCCAACTCTAACCGTGCCTCGTCGGTCATCATGCTTTTGTCCCATTCTGGTTCAAAAACCATATTGACGTTTGCAGAGGTTACACCCACAACGGCTTCCACCTTCGTGCGCACATCCTCAAGAATGAAGTCGGCTGCGGGGCATGTTGGTGCAGTGAAGGTCATGTCTATTTCCACGGCTCCTGTTTCCTGGACGTCGATATTGTAGATGAGTCCAAGGTCGTAGATATTCACTGGAATCTCTGGGTCGTAGACCGTCTTCAATACTTCTACAATTCTTTCTTCTATGGCTGTCTTTTCTTCTGGCGTCATAATTCGTTTCTATATTTTAATTCGTTTTTTTGTTATATTTCGTTTTTTTCGTTTTTGAGATACAAAAATACGCAAAATCGGTGGAATAACCAAATATTCCACCGATTTTCTAATTATTTTTATGATACATTTGTTTTCTCAACACATTTTTGGAGGCAATAGCGCATCCGATTATAAAGGTGTTTTTGCAGAAAACACATTATTTCTTCAACATCTTCACACCATTCTGGATTACAAAGCCCTTGTAGTCCTCTGTAACCTCCATACCAGCGAGGTTATAGAGCTTGCCAGCCTTGCCAGTCTCTGCATCGATAGCTTCAACAGAAGCAGCTTCGCCAACGAGAGCAGCAGGTCCAAAGCCGCCACGACCGTTTGCTACACGCACCTTTGCAGAAGTGATGTCGCCATCAATGGTTAGAGAAGTAGCCTGTGTGATTACTGGTGCCTCACCGTTAATGCTTACGAGATATGCCTTTGCCTCTGGCACCTCTGTCCAAGAAATAGAGTGCTTGTCGGCAGCAATGTTTGCTGATGTAGAGAACTGCTTACATGTTGCATCTGGAGCCCAAGAGCCGTAGATGTTTGCCACAGTAAACTCAGAAGCCTCTTTCTCTGTGAGGATGGTCTCATACTCCTTATTGCCTGTGCTATGTGTGAATATCATTACGTTAGAAGCAGGAGAGATCACATTTCCTTCAGCGTCCATAGTGTTATACTCCTTGAAAGAAGAAGCAGCTACGTTCATGCCACCGACAGTGAATCGTGATGGAGCGATTGCAGAAGGGTCGAGAACCTTTGTGTTGATGTATGTCGCCTTTGACTCCCCACCCCAAGAACGTGCGAAGTTAAAGGTCTTAGAGAGTGTCTCAACTGTACAATCGAGGAAGACATATCCCCAGTTGTAGCGGTCGGCAGTTGTTGCAGTGTTGTAAGGAGCACAGATGGTGCATTCGCCATCCTTCTCGTCCTTTTTACGACTTTCGTTCACGAGCTTCACACGGTTGTAGACAACATTACCGTCACCGCAGAGGTAGTCAACAGTTCCGTGGATCTCTGAATCCTCCCAGTAGAAGTTCGAAGCACGGTTAGAATAATAGGTGTCCTGATAAGAGAGCATCTTCACATTCTTGCAGATAGTGTTCTGACCCTTATCCTGCAGACAGACAGCACGACCAGCAGAGCCTGTTCCATAGTAGTCGAGGGCGTTCTGGATGGTGAGGTCTTGAATATAGAGACTGTTTGAAGTGTTCAGAAGGGTTGCGGTTGTTCCAATTCCCTCGGTTGACTTGTCTGGAGCGTTACGTATGATTGTTCCGTCCATAGACTCACCAATGAGTGAGAGGTTGTTTGCAGAAATAGAAGTGAGGGCAACCTCTCCGAAGTCGTATGTTCCGTTCGGGAGGAAGATCTTATCGCCTTCCTTAGCAGACTTCAGCACGAGCATGAGGCTTGACGCATCGCCTGAAGATATGATATAATAGCCTGTTGCCTCGTCTTTCTGCACGAAGTTCTCAACGTTGTAAATCTCCACGCCGTGAACATAAGCAGAAGAAGGGTATGTCACAGTGAGCTTTGTTGGCTCACCCTCATATTGGAATGAAGCAACAGCGCCATCGCTCTCTGCCTTTCCTTGGAATTCAGTAACTTTATTTCCGTTGGCATCTGTAACCGTTGCTGTCTGCTCTGGTGAATAGAGGCAGTTCTTAACGTTCACATAGCAACGTCCTGTAACATCGATTGTGAAGCTCTTCAGCTTCCATCCGTGGTTGTTGTAGTAGCTACCATCGATGCTGATCAGCTCATGGTCTTCAACATACCAGTAGTTCTTTGTAAGGTCGTAGTCGTAGTGGGTGCCTGTTGCAGCAACCTCTATAGGAGTAGCATGTGCATAGAGCTTAAGGTCTTCTGTAAGTTCTTTGCCCTCAAAAACTTTCTGAGATGTGTTTGCCTTTCCTGCGAACCATCCACGGAATGCCTGTCCCTCAGGCACGGTCACGTCGGCTGATGAATATTTATATTTCAGTTCAGAAGAGCCGTCAACAACCTCTTCTCCAATCTTCTGTCCTGTTGTGTCGAAATAGGTTACAGTAACTGAAGGAATGTAGTCGCAAGCCTCAGCAACGAAGAACGGACAGTAGCTTCCAAGATTGAAGACGAGTGTTGCTGGCTTCTCTACATTATATGTATATGGCACACCGTGTGCATACTCTCCGAATTTATTGTCGCAGCCAGCACCGTTGGTAGGAATCTCTATTGTCGCTCCACCGTCGATAGAGACAGTAGCCTTGTTAGAGTATTGGCAAGCACCGATATTAAATTTCACCGGACCGTCAACAGGAACTGTTATCGTCACGTCGCTATAACCATGCTGTGCATCGTGGAAACTACCAGAAGAGATAGTTACACCCTCTGGCAATCCTGTCTCTGGAGCCACCACGGTGTAAGGGTCAGTGCGGAAGTCGATGTTGAAATCTTTAAATGTTCTTGGAGCCAACTCTACGTTTCCAAGAATCTCAAGCTCCGTCATGTATGCGTTCTGACTTGCGTTGAGGTTATAGAACCACAACTGCACGTTCGTTCTATTCACGTCAACAGAAACAGGTGTTCCACTTGCTGGATTTGCAACAGCGTCAGAGACGGTCACCCAGTCGGCATCGCCATCACCCTTCACCTTCAGTCCCCAGCCACGGTTGCTTCCTGTGGCTGCATGCACAAAGTTCACCTTTGTAACGCTCTTCAGCACAGAGGTCTTGATGTACGGAGTGGCTGTCTTTGCTGCCATGAGATAACCTGGAGTGATGCACTCTGCTGTGAACTTGGTATGTGTTCCGTCTGGCTTCACCTCTGTCTCCATGAGTGAGAACACGAGTTCTTGGTTGTCTGTAGTTGCTTTTGTAACCTGAGTCTCTGTAGTGCTTGACGCTAATGCCTCCCAGTTCTGGAAGTTTGTCTTGAAGATAGATCTCTCAGCAACAGTTGCTGCTTCTACCTTCTCTACAGAAACCACTGCGCAGTAAGACATTCCTGATATGGTGAGCGTAGTGGCACCACCCTTATAGTTCAGCTCTGTAAACTTTGTGTGGTCGTTCTTCCAGCAGGTTGCCTCTGGAGTTGCAGATGCCACAACCTTTCCGTTGGAATCTGTTACGGTGATATCACCTGTGCTGTATGTACATGTGGCAACAGAGATTTTCACCTTTCCTTCTACAGGCACCACAACCTTAAGGTTTGCAGAGCCATGTTCGCTGTGTGACTTTCCACTAATGGTAGCCACAGAATTTGCAGCTCCCTCTTCTACTCGTGTCACAGTGCCATTATCAGCAACTGCGATACCAAACGAAAATTCAGTCCACTGAGTTGCCTTTTCTGTTGCGGTCAGCAGACTCTTCTCGCTATTATCAACGAGAACACTAAAGTTCTTAAACTCTGCCCAAGAGAGCTGTGTTGTCAGCAGCAAGAGACAGGTCAAGAAGAAAAATTTTGTAAAATGCTTCATAATGAAGTTAGTTAGTTTTAAGGATAATTATTATTTAGTTGAATTAAAAGTTTTCTGTTGAAACAATCGTTTTCGGTCCTTGCCGTATGAACAACGATATTTCCGCTTACAAAATTATATAAAATTCTGAAAGGGGAAAAATTTTATACTGTTTTTTTTACAATAAAATGTCTTTTTTTATGAAATTACGCAAAAAAAAGTGATATTTTGCACCCTTCTCACACATTTTTCTCTTATTTTAAAACATCCTGTCTCGAAATTCCTGTCAGAAAATTGGTGATACGATTTTTATGTTGTAACTTTGCAGAATCCTTATACATTGAGTCACGCAAGAGAAAGAACAACGGACAATGAAGTACCCCATAGGAATACAGGATTTTGAACAGATTATCCAGGACGGATATATCTATGTCGACAAAACAGACCTGATTTACAAGCTTGTAAAAGAAGGAAAAATATATTTTCTGAGTCGTCCAATACGATTCGGAAAGAGTATTCACCTTGGTATATTGAAAGGTTTCTACAGTGTCTTCAACATACATAGACATCGAAAGCAGCATACTTAGACATTGCAAGTATCATATTTTGTGAGCATAAATATGATACTTGCAACTCTGTTCCTTCCACAGCATCATTCTCCAAAGCGGATTTTTTATGTTTTTTGTATAGAAAATCTCCAAAACTCTCCAAAAATCGTACAATGCGTATGGAAACGTTCAGAAGGCTATGTTGGTAAAAATCTTTGTATGACTTTGCACCCAGATTGGAAAGCAAAAGCCACTCACAGCCTACAATCTTCACCCAGACCCACAATCTTAACCCAATGCCTAACTTCAGGTTGACGAGAAATCATCCACCATCACAAACTCTTACAACTATGAGCAAGTATTCAACTAAACAGAACAACAGACAAGAAGTGCATGAGTCAATCAAGAGAAGATCATCACTCTATTTCGAAAAGAAATGCATTCAATTGAAGAAAGAGCAACAAACTTCTCCACGTTGACATTCACTTCTTCTTTCTCAAAAGATACAGGGTTCCGATGATGAAAGGAAGTGTGCAGCCAATCGTATTAGCAAGGAAATCAAGCCATTCTCCAGAACGGCGACCTCCAGTACACGTTGCCTGAAGAATCTCAATGAGACCGCTCATCAGAACGGGAGCAAGAAAAAGGCAAACGAAGACTTTGGCAAGGGCAGGGGCAGGGGTGTTATGAGCAGAGTCAGGTGTGTTGGTGGCAGGATTTTTCTTTCTGCTTTTCAGAAATTCAATCCACATCACGCTGCATGTTCCGGCATACATGGCGATATGAGTCCATTTGTCGATAAGGGAGATATTGCTCAGTGGCGTTTCGGGTACGTCCATGAGACAGAGAATCCAAATAACTGCGATGAGAATGGCGGAAAGGGGATAATTCTTAAAAATTTTCATCATTTTTGTCATATTTCTTTCTTTTTTGATGCAAAAGTAGATATTTTTTTGTACATTTGCAAGCAAAAACAGTACAAACACATAAAAAAACAAGAAGAAAATGTCTGAAAGAGCAAATTTCAAGAATACACTCGGTGTAATTCTCGCAACAGCCGGGTCTGCCGTGGGATTGGGAAACGTATGGCGATTCCCATATATGGCAGGTGAGAACGGTGGTGCATCGTTCATCATCGTTTACGTTCTCTGCATACTGGTGCTTGGTTTACCTTGCATGATAACAGAGTTTATCATTGGTAGGCATTCGGCATCGAACACGGCGAGAGCATACAACAAGATGGGCAACAAGATGTGGGGACTGGTTGGAGTGACCAGTGTGGCAACAGGATTTCTGATTACCTGCTATTACGTGATTGTCTCTGGCTGGTGCTTAGAGTATCTCTTCGCAACAATTACTGGAGAGCTCTCGGGAGATGCTAGGTACTACGTGGACTATTTCACTATGTTCTCCCAGAATCCGTGGAAGCCCGTGGTGTGGGCAGTGGTATTTATGGCGATAACCCACTATGTCATCACTCGTGGTGTGCGTGGAGGAATAGAGAAGGCTTCGAAGGTGCTGATGCCTGCACTTTTTGTGCTACTCTTAGTGATTGTGGCAGCGGCATGCTCACTGCCGGGAGCAGAGAAGGGAGTGGCATTCTTGTTCCGACCAGACTTCTCGAAGATAACACCCGGCACTCTCCTTGATGCCATGGGACAGTCGTTCTACTCTCTTTCGATAGGCATGGGCTGCATCTGTACGTACGCAAGCTACTTCTCCCGACAGACGAACCTGTCGAAGTCGGCTATACAGATTTCGGTGATAGACTGTATCGTAGCCATTCTTGCTGGTCTGATGATATTCCCCGCAGCATTCTCAATAGGAGTGCAACCCGACAGTGGTCCGTCGCTGATATTCATAACGCTGCCGAACGTGTTCCAGCAAGCGTTTGTCTCTGTCCCAGCGATAGGAGTAGTGGTGTCTTTGGCTTTTTACGCACTGATGTCGCTTGCAGCACTGACATCGCTTATCTCTCTTCACGAGGTGAGTACGGCATTCATCCAGGAAGAAATGAAGGTATCGAGAAGAAAGAGTGCCACCATTGTCTCTGTGTCGACATTGTTGATAGGAGTGTTCTGCTCTCTGTCGCTAACGGGTGTTGAGTGGCTTACGTTTGGTGGACGAAGTCTCTTCGACCTCTTCGACTTTGTAACAGGACAGATATTCCTTCCCGCAGTAGGATTCTTCGCCTGCTTGTTCATAGGATGGTATGTGCCAGTGAAAACGGTTAGAGAGGAGTTCACAAACTGGAATACGTTGAAGACGCCTTTCTTCTCACTGTTTCTTTTCTGCATAAGGATAGTATGCCCTATCTCCATTCTCCTTATATTCCTTAACCAGCTTGGAGTTATTTAATGGGAAGTACGTTATTCTTGTCATTACCACGACTATAACTGAAAATTTACAGAGAGCACTCTTATAAGAAAGTAACAAAATAAAACAGAACATGACAATAAAAGACCTTGTGCATCTTATGCGCAACGACAGAATGATTGTTCTCGGAACTGTGACAATCATTGTAGCACTCGTCGCAATGATACTTCTTGGCGATGAGAAGGATGCTGACGGCTCTGCTGTAAGGAAGGAAAATACTGAGAGAAAATGGGGGTATGATGGAAAGAGTGGATATAATGGGAAGAAGAAAGTGGAGAAATACTACGCTGTGGAAAGCAGTAGGAAGGTTCACCTTGTTCCGTTCGACCCAAACACAGCCGACTCCACCGTACTTCTTCAGTTAGGGTTGGCGCCATGGCAGGTGAGAAGTATTTACCGATATAGAGCAGAGGGAGGTGTATACACATGCCCAGAGGACTTTGCCCGCCTCTATGGTCTTACGGTGAAGAAATTTCGAGAGTTACGCCCATATATCCGTATCTCTCCCGACTATCGCCCTGCTGGAGAAGTTTATGGAAGTAGGCGTGGGAACAATGTCTATAAGCAGTATAACGATGCTCATAGCGTTGGAAAGGGACAGATGACAAATAGCGATGCGAAAGGAGTGTCAGGAATAGTTTCTGGCGGTCGTTATCGTGCTCTCACAGACAGCGATTCTATTGCAGCACGCGTTCTTTCGCAGCAGCAGGTAAAGAAATTGAAGGATGGAGAGACGATTGCTTTGAACACTGCTGATACGCTCACTCTGCGGCGAGTACCAGGAATAGGGCCATTCTTTGCCCGCAAGATATTCCGTTACCGTGAGAAGTTAGGCGGTTTCGTGAGTGTAGAGCAGCTGAAGGAGATAGAAGACTTCCCTCTCTCTGCCCTACCCTATTTCACTATCTCTTCAGTAGGAGGAAAGGGAATCAGGAAGATAAATATCAACAAGGCGTCGTTTGAGGAACTACGCAACCATCCATACATATCTTATCTGATGGCACGCCAGATTCGCGACTACAGAAAACTACGTGGAAGAATCACCGACCTCTCCGACTTCCGACTGCTCTCCACGTTTCCAGAGAAGACAATAGAGAAGCTACGACCGTATGTGGAATATTAGAAAAAAAAGGATGATGGAGAATTGTACATACAAAAAAACCTGCCCATCTCCGAGGAGAAAAGGCAGGTCAGGTGAAAGGAGGAGGTGGTACCACCAGGAATCGAACCGGGGACACACGGATTTTCAGTCCGTTGCTCTACCAACTGAGCTATGGCACCGTTTTTTCTTTATCAAGAAGTGAGAAATTCGTGTGAATAACGTTGTTTCTTGATTGCGGGTGCAAAGGTACGACTATTTTCTGACTCCTGCAAATTTTTCTGTAACTTTTTTCAAAAAAAGCGCTCTTTTTGTTGTTTCAGAAACTTTTCTGAGGTTTTTTACTGCTTTTTCAGTATTTTTCAGGTAAAAACACGAAAGAAAGAGGAAAAAGCGTTACTTAGCAAAAAAACATTACTGAATGAAAGAGAAAAACACCTTCAATGACATTTTCATAGATACTAAAAGCCCACAACCAGATTTCTCCAGCTGTGAGCTTTCTTGTCTATAAGATATGTGTGTAAATGAAACAAACGAAGTTAAATAGTCTGTTCGACTGTCCAAACGAAGGCACGAAGCCCAAGGAGTGGATTGTCTACATCAAGCTTATGTAAACGGTCGAGGAGAGGCTGCACACGCTCATCGTCGCAAATAGCGATGATTGCCTCGTTCATGGCAGGCCATGCGTGAGAGCCAAGATGCGGTTCACCAGTGTTTGTTCCGCATCCTCCCACCTCTGTGAGAAGGGTGTATCCACGACAGAGAGAAGACTTGAGGGCATCGGTGACATTGTCGTGATGAGCTTGGTCGAATGTTATAAAGACTGATTTCATATTATTGTTTATTTTCTCTACTCCCGTCAAGAAGGATTTGGCGGGAGTAGAAGATAGAAATAGAGAATTTACTTTATTGTACGTTTTGTAAGACGCTCTGACTTTGTGCGCTCCCAATATTCGTCGAGCTCACGGTCGTCGCGAAGCTTTCTGCGCTGGCGCTTTACACCAACACCGCCGAAGATACAGAACATAGAAGGTACGTAAATCAGCGTAAGCAATGTAGAAACGCAGAGACCACCGATGACAGAAACACCTAATGGACGCCACATCTCTGCACCTACACCCTGGCTGACTGCCATTGGGAGCATACCGAGGATAGTGGTCATGGTTGTCATGAGGATTGGACGTAGACGCGAGCGTGCTGCGAGCACAGCGGAGCGTGTCAGTGAGTTTCCTCTTTCCCTTAGGAGGTTTGTATAGTCGATAAGCACAATACCGTTCTTTACCACAATACCGATAAGCATGATACCTCCGAGCATTGACATGATGTTCAGGTTAGTGCCTGTAATCACGAGAGCAAGGATGATTCCTGAGAATGCAAACGGTACGGAGAGCATAATAATGAACGGATATGTTAGAGACTCGAACTGCGCAGCCATCACGATGAAGACGAGGATGATGATAAGGATTCCAAGCGTTCCGAGGTCACGGTTAGAATCTTGCTGATCCTCATAAGAGCCAGCCACCTGAACAGTTACACCGTTTGGCAGCTCCATATTCTCGTAGATAGACTCACCGAGTTCAACACCCTCTGAGAGCGCATGTCCATCGGCAAGTACGGCATTCACCGTTACGTAGCGCTGACGGTCCTTACGTTCGATAGTTGGAGGGATTGCACTCTCTGAGATTGTAGCAATGTCTCGAACACGGATATTCTGACCATAGCCATTCGGAATAATCATATCCTCAATATCCTGAATGGAGACACGGGCAGTAGGTTCGTAGCGCACCTTGATGTTATACTCTTCACCGTCTTCACGGAAGTAAGACATCTGAGAACCAGAGATAAGGTTGCGCACATAGCCTGCCGCTGTACTCATTCCGAGGTTCTGCATAGCGAGCTTGTCACGGTCGAAGTTCACAACCACCTCAGGTTGATAGTCGGAACGAGAGATATATACCTGTGTCACAAAGTCTGACTCACGCAACTTCTCTGCCATCTGGTTTGCCACCAGACCCGTGTTATCCATATCGTAACCATAGATCTCAAATGTTGCCGTTGACTGTCCACCCATTGCAGCACCCTGGTTACCACCAAGGTTCACCTGATACTTTGCCAACTCAGGAATCTGCTTAAGGTCGGCGCGCATCTCATCACAGATAAGAGCAAGACCCTTCTCACGCTGGTCTGACGGCACCATCATGATATTGAACGAGATGATGTGAGAGCCGTTATCGGAGAGAGATGCGAACGTGTTGTTGTCGCCAGCCTGACCTACTGTGAAGTTACATGTCTGCATATCTTCACCGTATCGCTCCTGCCATTTCTTTGTGAGACTCTTTGCCAAGTCTTCAGCAATCTCCACACGAGTACCGATAGGCAACTGGAGATTGATTCCCACACGACCGGAGTCGTTTGTTGGGAAGAACTCAGACTTTATTCCAAAGATGCCAGCCACAGCGATAGAGCCGAAGAACAGTGCTGCACATGCAGTGATGACAGTAGCGCGATGTCGCACAGCCCAGTTTATTCGTCTCTCATACCATGTATCGAGATTATCGAGGCTTTTGCTTATTGGTGTATATAACTTCGTGAACAGACCGCTCTGTTTTTTCTTCAGTTTGAGGAGGAGAGAACAGAGCATAGGTGTGAAGGTGAGTGCTGATATTGTAGAGATGGTCATGATGATACACATCATCCAACCGAGCTGTTCGAAGAGAACACCTGCCATACCAGTCACCATGGTGAGAGGGAAGAACACAGCAATCATGGTGAGCGTTGAAGCAACTACAGAGATTGCTACCTCCTGTGTGCCATGTACCGCTGCCTGTTTTGGCGATGAGCCTCGTTCAATATGCGTGGTGACGTTCTCAAGCACCACAATAGCATCATCCACCACGTTACCGATAGCTATGGATAGACATGAAAGGGAGATCATGTTCAGTGAGCCTCCCGTGGCATATAGGTATATGAACGATGCGATGAGAGACATCGGAATAGTGATAACGATAATCACCGTAGCACGCCATCTTCCGAGGAATATGAACACCACAAGAGCCACGAAGAGCATAGCGTAAGCGATGGTCTCTTCAAGAGAGCCGATGGTGTCAAGGATATTGTCGGAGGTGTTTACGATAACGCCCAACTTGATGTCTGACGGCAACTGTTTCTGAAGCTTCGGAAGTTCTTTCATCACCTTGTCGGCAATAGCAACTGAGTTGGCACCCGACTGCTTCTGGATGATGATCATCGCACCCTGCTTACCGTTTGTGAATGTACGCTGAGCGCGCTCCTCAAGGTTATCTTCTACTCTCGCTACATCGCGGAGATAGACGTTCACACCATTTTTTGAACCAACAATCACGTTGTTCATCTGAGAAGGGTCTGTAAACTCACCCTCCACACGCACGGTGAATGTCTGTGTACCGATATCCACCGTACCGTTTGTTACGTTACGGTTCTCAGCACTGATGGCGTTGCTCACCTGTAATGGTGACAGTCCGTACGCCTCCATTTTCTGTGGGTCGAGATATACGTTTATCTCACGCTCTGGAGCACCAGCGATACTCACCGTACCAACGCCGTCGATACGTGCGAGAGGATTTGCCACTCCATCGTCAAGAATTTTATACAACGCCTTCTGCGACTCTTCTGCCTGTACCGAAAGCATGAGGATAGGAATCATGTCGGTAGAGAACTTGAAGATGATAGGTGTCTGAGACTCCTCTGGGAGGTTGTTAGACACCATGTCGAGTTTATCTCGGACATCGTTAGTGAGTGCGTTGATGTCGTATCCGTATTCGAACTGGAGAGTGATAACACTGACGTTCTCTCGTGACTGAGATGTGATATGCTTCAAGTGCTCAACAGAGTTGAGGGTGTTCTCCAACGGTCGAGTAACGTTGTTCTCAATATCATTCGCCGACGCACCGTTATAGTACGTCATGACCATGATGGTGTTGGTATCAATATCCGGGTAAAGGTCAATAGGCAACTTTACCAGCGAGAAGATACCGAAAATAATGACAGCCGCAAAGCAGAGGCTCGTCATAATCGGTCGTTTGACCGCTCCTTCGTATAGTGTCATGTTTTATTATTCTTCTTGTTACGAATTACTTCACTACCTGTACCTTACGTCCATTAGTGAGACGGCTCTGTCCTGCAACGACAACATAGTTTCCGTCCTCTACACCAGAGAAGATCTCATAGGTCTTTCCGATGTGCTTTCCGAGCTCCACCTTGTTATAAGAAACAGTCTGTGTGTTCTGGTTGTATACATATACATATCTATCGCCAGCACCGATCTGCTTTACGAGAGCCTCATCAGGAACGAGCACATGCTTCTCGCTACCGAAGTTAACAGTTGCTCTTGCAAACATTCCAGGACGCACTTTCTGTGCAGGGTTATTGATTGTAACCTCTACTGGGAAGGTGTGTGTAGACTTGTCGACATTAGGATATACGATTGTCACCTTTCCGTTGAAATGCTCTCCGGTGTAAGCGTCGAGTTCAATATCGATGTCCATGCCCTTCTTTATATCCTTGTATCTCACCTCTGAAACATTTATGAGAAGTTTCACAGGGTTTGTCTGTTCGATGGTAAGGATAGGAGTTCCGTTATACATATCTCCGTTGTCGTAGTTGCGAGCAGTAACCACACCGCTGATAGGAGCATAGAGCTGAGTATTCTCAGCCATCTGCTTCAGTTGCGTCTCCATGACGTCGAGCTGCATCTTCGCATTATCGTATTCTGCCTTGCTGGCTCCACCAATCTCATAGAGCTGGCGAGTGCGATTAAACTCCACCTTCTGGTTTTCAATCTGCAGTTTCAGCTGGCGGAGACTGGAAGCGTCGAGTTGTACGACTGGCTGCCCCTTTCTTACTTGGTCGCCAACCTCCACAAGGATTTTCTCTATACGATATGCTATGTTTGGAGAGATATTGTTCTTAACATCACTTTCCACGATAGCCGTATACACTTCTGTCTGAGGAAGCATGTCGCTCTTTACCTGTGCGATTTTTACCTGAGGGAGCTCGTCGGCAACAGCAGTTTCTGCCTCCTTGTTTTTATTGCCGCAGCTGGTCATCACCAATGCAGCAGCTGCGAGGAATAGGTATTTCTTCATATTTCTTGTAGTATTCTTTTTCTTTTCTAAAAAAAATTGTTTGCGGTTTATTATTCTCTTCCGAGAGTATAGTCAAGGTCTGCCTTGTTCTGGAGGAAGTCGTAGATACTCTGGCTGTAGGTGAGCTCTGTTTGCACGAGAGCCGTTTCGCTCTGATTCAGTTCAAGGATTGTTCCCCTTCCCACCTCATAACGCTTTGAAGAGATGCTCACAGCCTTGTTAGCCTGCTTTACCGCCTCACGGTCTGACTCTAACTTTGAGATGGTCTTTATCATGTTCTGGCGATAACTTTCAGCAGCCATGGTGAGCTGGCGTTCTGTATTCTCTCTTGTGTCTGTGAGCTGCGACAGCTGTATTTTGTTGCTCTTCAGCTTTGTCCAGTTGCTGGCTTGGAATACTGGTATGCTAATACCTACCTGCAGTGTAGAGCTTGGGGAGTATTTGTATTTAAAGAGATTCCAGTTATCGTTGGAATAAGAGGTGTACTTGTAAGCAAGTTGCAACCCTATTGTCGGCATGAAGTTCGTGCGTAGAATCTTGCGGGTTCTCTCGAGGAGAGTACGATTCTGGTCGAGCTGTCGTAGAGTGGAGTTGTTTGACAGTTCCGCAGCAGTTACCTCAGTATTGCTGAGCGTGAGCGAATTTTCGTATGCCTTTAGGGAGTCGTTGATGTTTATCCCGATATTCGTATCGATGCCCATAAGCACCTTCAGCTGTAGAGTGGCGAGTGTGAGTCCAGTTTCTGCACTCACCACAGATGATTTCATGTTTCTCATCTGCACCTCGGCAGTAATCTTGTCGTATTCACTGACACTGCCCGCATTGTATTTGTTGTTTACAACATTGAAGTTTTCCTCAGAAACCTTGTAGCTCTTCTCAATAACCAGCTTGCTGTCTTTGGAGAGGAGAACGCTATAGTAAGCTTTCTTTATCTGGTTGATAAGGTCAAGACGAGAGCCACGAGCCTTTTCCTGTGCAAGGAGAATATCCTCTTTTGTAAGCTTCATGTTCTGATAAACGGCAGGAGCAAAAACAGGAAGCGAGAGACTCAGTCCACCCTGGGCTGTTGTAGAGCCATCCATACCCATTTTGAATTCACCCATAGCCGTCTTTATGGCAGCAACCTTAATGCTGTGATCAAGGCCGAGGTCAGCAGAAAGGGTTGGCAAGAGCGTTTGCCATGCCTCTGTATCTGCAACTTTCTTCAATTCAATTTCTTTGTCTGCGACACGGATTGTCGGATTCTCTGCCAATGCAATCTCAATGGCTTTCTCCAAGGTGAGATCGATGGTTGGCTCTTGTGCGACAGAGACCATCGGTATGGCAGCCAATGCGCAGAGAATGATTCTTTGAATACCTTTTCTAATCATCTTTTGTATTACTTAGTTGTCTATAACATAATAATTTATCAGGAAAACTTTTGCAAAGATACGAGTTTTCTTTCCAATAAATTAAATTAGGTACTTAATATTAATAACAATTAACTCACATTAAGGATACATAGTATTTTCCACTTGACATTTGTTAAGAGAGCACAAATAAAGAATCGGTCAAAAGCGTTTTCTGACTTCCATCTTACAATTCATCAAAAAAACGCTTTTGACCGATTGCAATAATCATTTGCTATGCCCTCCTGTCAAAAAGACCGACATACACTCCAAACGCTGTTATCCACTACTCCTTTGGAGCATGGTGTGTGGTGTTTGTCTTATATGTAGCACCATCGATGCCAAGCCTTTGGGCAAGGCTATATCCGAGATGTGGCGGTTGGTTGTATGTGGAGTTTTGCCATGCTATTCCCATGCGGTATATATGGTCCTGCATAAGGCATGTAACCTTATAAGGTGAGGGTTCCGGAGTGGAATAGAGAAGCAGTTTGCATGTTGGCGCCTCCCAATCATCTTCATGTTCGAACATGATCAATTCCTCACGCCAGTCGCCAAGTATGTCTGCCTGCAAGCACGGTGTTGACTTTGTGTAATTGCACGACAAGGGATTCCCATAAGGAGAGAACTCCATGAACGTTACAATCTTATTCCCTGAAGAGTCGAAACAACGTATTCTCGGCGAACTCTTTCTTGTGGAAGGACTGAAACGCCCATCAAAAGTTTGGTCGTAAGGGTCACCAGTCCAATAGATTCTGAAATTCACGTCAGACATTCCTTGAAACACCACCGTTCCGTCAGAACAAGAATGAGTGTTTCCGTCTGCCAACGACCAGAACTCACTTCCCTTATGCCATGGAATAAAGTCACACGCCAAGCCTCTGCCGTTATCTTCCCCACTGGTGGCACTGGTAAGGATTTCTCCAGTAGTAGCGTCATGAACATCATATCCATACGGTGCAGACTCGTGAGGCATCATGATTTCCAGTCCCTTACGTTCCGGACAGAGGTCAGTGAGGTGAATGGCATCACCATGTCCCATTCCTGTGGAACACAAAAGTCCACCATCATGCCCTATCGTAGCACCTCCCGTGACTATTTCATCATAACCGTCACCATTCACATCGCCAACAGAAATACCGTGCACGCCCTGTCCGAAACTTGACATGCCACTTCCAGAGAGAATCTTTTTTCCATCTTTTGCAAACACCTCCCAAAAATCTTTTGAGCCTTTATGCAACCAGCGTGTGGTGAGGGTTGCGCCGTTCCAGTCTACTGCCCACAGGAAGCAATAGCTATAGTATCCTCGCTGCATGATTGCCGTAGGAAGACAGTTCTCACCATCAAGGTATGCCACACATGCATTGTATCTCTCTCCGCGGTTAAAAGAAGTGTCGCCCCATTTAGGAGAGTAGACACCGCCTGCAGAAGGGAAGTTCTCGAGAGCACGATTTGGGCAATACCATATTGTGTGCATAGCAGCACCCGTCTCACCATTGAAGACAGTCAAAAACTCCTCACCTGCCGTGACATGCCCATTATCATTTACGTGAGTGGCAGTATTGTCAACATCTTTTATGGCAGCCTCTGTAGCCGCTTCACTGACATATCTGCCCATTCCATCTTTTGTTCCCGGAGCAGTCTTGAAGATCACCTCCGCCTTTCCGTCTCCATCGAAGTCGTAAACAAGGAACTGGGTGTAATGATTTCCCGAGCGTATTCCGTAGCCGATATCAATTGTCCAGCGGTGTGTGCCATCCATTTCATAGCAAGAGAGATATGCTGGAGAAGAATAGCCAGGCTTTCCTGTATCACGTGCGTTATTAGGCATCCATTTCATCACGAGTTCGTAGTCTCCATCGCCATCCACATCCCCCACAGAGATATCATCTGGACGGTAAGAACCTGTTGTAACGCCAGCAGCGTCCTTTCTTGGTTTAGGCCTTTTCACCTCTATAGACGTGTAGATATTGTCCCATGCCTTTACAGAAGAAGACTCTCCCGAAGAAGTCGTAACAACATAAGTATCTCCAGCCTTTCCGTTTTCATCGAGAACATTTGTTCTATCGCTGATTCCAGAGGCAATGGTTTTTCCGTTTCTCGTTACGCTGAAAGAGCAGTTTGGCGCATCGGTGTCGAGCGCTCTCCACGACACGAGTATTCCCTGAGATGTTTTAACAGCCACTGGAGCGCGATTTAGTTTCTCTCTGACTTGCTGTGCATTGGCAGGAATATTCATAGAAAGGAGCATGGCTCCAAGAATGAGTTTTTTCATAGCTACCATTGGTAAAGATTCTTGGTTTTAAGAAATAAGGTGGGTTTTATACATCCCCACCTTTTTTGTATGCTTTTTCTTATATACTTTTTCTTATATACTTTTTCTTATATTCTTCTATTACATGCTTTTTCTCCAAAGCCAATATTTTTTTTACAACGTCTTCGGAGTGTAGATAGCATTCCACCATGAATCATCGCCCTTCAACCAGCGATCAAACCATGCAACCATGGAGTTAATCCATTGCACACGCTTCACAGGGTCCATGATATGGTGATTCTCACCCTCCACAAGAATGAGTCCGGTTGGTACTCCGAGAAGTTTCAATGCCGTGTACATCTGTATAGACTCTCCCGGTGGCACATTCGTGTCGGCAGTGCCATGAGTAAAGAGCAGAGGTTTCTTTATCTTGTCGGCATTATAGAGCGGAGAACGATCCACGAAAAGATCTTTCCTCGTCCAAGGGTAACTATTCGCAGCACTCACCTGACTATAGGAATATCCCCAGTAGCCTTCACCCCAATAACTTGTATGGTCGGAGATTCCCGCATGTGATATTCCGCATGCAAACGGATTGTCCTTTGTAAGCATATACTGAGTCATGAAGCCACCATAAGAAGCAGAGACACAGCCAATTTTCTCTGCGTCCACCTGCGGAACATCCTTTGCAAACTGGCGTGTTGCATCGATGATATCCTGTGCTGGTCCCTCACCCATGGTGTTCACATGCCGTGATGCCCATTCTTGTCCGAAGCCAGAAGCGCCCGACGGATTCACCACGAGCACGATATATCCCATTGCATTCCAATAGTGAGCAGGATAATGACTGCCACCACCGAATCGCCGTGATGTTGGCGAGCATCCACCATAGTAATGAACAATGACAGGATATTTCTTGTTGACATCGAAATCAGCAGGGAGGAAATAGAATCCCGTGACATCATATCCTCTTGAACAACGGAACTGCCAAGCCTTTGCCTGCCCTAATTTCACGCCTTCAAAGAACTCCTTATTAGGGTCACAGAGAAGTTCCATCTTACTCTTTCTCAAAGGTTGGGAGATAGAGTAAGTGCGGTACGGAACACAAGCAGAAGAGCCATATACAAGGATGTTGCCAGTTGCAGAAGCCACAGAGAATCCGCTGAGCACCTCCATAGGTTGTGTAATGCGTTTTGAGGCGTACGTCTTCATGTCGAGACGGTAGAGACTCACAGAATCTCCATTCTGTGCTGAGTAATAAACGCCTCCGTCTGCAGGAGAGTAAGAGATGCTCTCGATGCTTGTTTTGTCGGCTGCCGTAACAGGAATGATCTTCTTGCTTGGAAGTTCCATGACATAGAGATGATAGTCGAAGCCGTTAGGAGTTCTTCCCTCTGGGAGAATCTTTCCAATACCGTTGAAGGCATTTGTAGAAGCAGAGAACACGACTTTGTCTTTCCCTGCAAAGAGTCCCTGTCCAACAAAGCCATCGTTCTCCACGAGCGTGTCCACCTCAAGGGTGTTGAGGTTCATGGTGTAATAAGAAGTAAGATTTGTAGGCTGCACTTGCAGGGTGTCGCTCATCACAGAGAACAGAACCGTCTTACCGTCAGGAGTTATATCGCTGATGGAAACAGGGCGATAGGTATAGGTAAGTGGCTGAAGGAGTCCTGAGCGGAAATCATAGCGAGCCATAGAATACCTTTTGCGCCATCCTGGCTGGCGGTCGTCAGGGTGAATAATCTCATAGACTCCCGTTTCTTTCTTCGGACTCTGCTCCTCAATAAGCATCACGGCGAAGTCTTCTGTCGGAGAGATGCCAAGAACTTCAGAAGGGAGATTGGAAGCGATGATCTCCGTCTTTCCCGTTTGAGGGTCAGTAACTTCCAGCACTGTTTTCCCAGAAACCTTCACAGTCTTGTAGTATCTGTCTGTTGTTGGCATCCAGTTCATGCCATAAGAAATCTCCCGCTCCTCCTTTGTCTTGAGATTCAAGAGGAAGCTTCGCGACTGGTATTTATACTCTGCGTCATACCACACGTAAGACATCAGAGCCCAAATTCCTGAGGGGGAGAGCTTGCTGCTGGTAATAACCCTTGTTCCGAGGTTTTCCGTCATAGAGAAGAGTTTCTCTCCAGAGCTCTGAATAGTGATTCCTTCAGTAGGCACAGTGATGGAGACATTCGCTGAATCTGCCACGAACTTAATGTCTATGGCATGGCTTCCAGGCACGAAAGCAGTAGAGCCATTGAACTCCTTGCCGTCAGCATATATCTTTATTTTCTTTGCTCCAAGAACATTCACAGAGAAGTCTTTTACATATTTCTCTGCCTTCACCGTAAAGCCCACCATGTTCAGTGTTCCTTTTTTGAAGGTTGCAGAAGAGAGGTCGCAGTTTTCTTGCTCTGTTGCCTTGGTAAGTAGCAGAGGGGTGTCGATGAGCTTCTCAGGAGAGTATTTCTCCTGATTACTGTTTATACTGTCAAAAACAACTGGTGCCTTTACTTCAAAAGATCCAGAACACCTTACCTTGCTGATTGTCAGCGTGTCTGCCGAAACCGCCGTGCAACAAAGCAGGAATAATGAGATTAATATTTTTTTCATTCGAAGTGATTTTTATTAAGACTTTCTTAAAGAGCAAGAGGTCTCATGAACGTTTCTTTTACGGTGGGTTATATTCCACCTTATAATATTTCAGGGAGAGTGAACAGTTTCTGTGAGTTAGACCCTTTTATAAGGATGAACATACCGTTAGGACGATTCCTGAGAATAGCTTCCCGAACCTCTTCAACATTTGCAAACTGACGGTAAGGGTGAGAAAGTGCAGCAAAGCCATCGCCCACAAGCCATACCTCCTCAACATCCATTGTGGAGAGAATGTCAAGAATCTTCTGGTGCTCCTCGGCAGAGACATCGCCCAACTCTCCCATGGTTCCAAGAATCATCATCTTCCTTTCTGCACGAATGGCAGAGAAATTCTTTAGGGCAGCTGACATAGAAGTAGGATTTGCGTTGTAGGCATCCACAACAAGGCGGTTATGCTCTGTCACGGTGAGCTGGGAACGGTTGTTTGAAGGCTGATAGTCTTCCAAAGCCCTGCAGATATCTTCCTCCGACACTCCGAAGGACAGTCCGATTGCTGTTGCCGCCAGCATATTGTAGACATTATAATCGCCAATGAGGTGTGTGGCAACAACATGTTCCTCTCCCCCACTCTTCTGCCAAGAGAACGTAAGGAAAGGAGCACATTCCACAACCTCTCCACCAACGAAATTCTCTTTAACACCCTTGGCGCCATACCTCACAAGGTTCAAGCCATCAGCAATTCCCAGCAGGTGCTCGTTCTCGCCATGAATAAACACAGTGGCATGCTTCGTGCGGAGGAAGTCGTAGAGTTCACCTTTTGTCTTTACAACTCCTTCAAAGCTTCCAAATCCTCCAAGGTGTGCCCTTCCAACATTTGTGATGATTCCGCAGTCTGGCTCCACGATGTCTACAAGAGTCTTTATCTCCCCAGGATGGTTTGCACCCATCTCTATGACTGCAATCTCATGCTCTGGCTTCAGGCGAAGGAGGGTCTTTGGAACACCGATATGGTTGTTGAAGTTTCCTTGGGTGTACAGCACGTTGTATTTCCTTGACAAGACAGCGGCAATCAACTCCTTGGTGGTTGTCTTTCCATTTGTTCCCGTCACTCCAATAATCTTTGTGCCAAGAGCCCTGCGGTGAAAGTTCGCTAACTTCTGTAGCGTAAGAAGAACATTGTCGGTGAGAATCACTCTGTTGTCGTTCTTCGTATCGTCACACAACTCGTCAACGACAGCATAGCAGCACCCTTTCTCAAGTGCCTGATGAGCAAACATGTTTCCGTTAAACGTCTCACCCTTTAGGGCAAAGAAGATGCTTCCCTCCGGACAGTTCCTTGTGTCTGTCGTGATCTCCGGATGCTCAAGGAATATTTTGTACAGTTCTGAAATCTCCATTGTTTTTCTTGTAAAAAAAGCGTAATAAATACAGTGTATTCAATTTTCCTTGCAAAATTAAGAAATATTTTCTAATAATATCACGCTATTGTCATAAAAAAATGCTAATTTTGCACAAAAGTTTATTTTTGACCAATGAAATACGAGATAAACATAAGAAAAAGCCCTTGGAAAATCACACAGCCGCAGGTAATGGGAATACTCAACTGCACTCCAGACTCCTTCTTCTCTGACTCAAGGAAACAGACAGAGAAAGAGATTGCTGAGCAGGCATGCAGGATTGTCTCCGAAGGTGGAACGATTATAGATGTTGGTGGCATGTCAACACGTCCTGGAGGAGACTTCGTCGACGAGGCAGAGGAGATGCGCCGTCTTCGGAATGCATTGACAATCGTTCGCCGCGAGTGCCCAGAAACAGTTGTTTCTGTAGACACCTTCCGACCTTCTGTTGCTCGCATGTCGGTAGAGGAATTTGGTGCAGACATCATTAACGATGTTAGTGAAGGAGGGGTAACAACTCTTGAAGGCGTGGAATATACCGAGCAGGGGAACATCTTCCAGGAGGTTGCTCGTCTTGGTGTTCCTTACATCCTTATGTCTGTGAAGCCAACACTTGCTGCAACACTTCAAACCTTCCGTGAGAAGACAGAAATTCTCAGGGCATACGGAGTGAAGGATATCATCCTCGACCCAGGATATGGCTTCGGGAAGAGCATAGAGCAGAACTACTCCATTCTTTCCTCACAGCAAGCCATCGTAGAGCTCTTTCCAGACATGCCTCTCCTTGCTGGTGTTTCCCGAAAGCGCATGATCTGGCAGTTCTTAGGAACCACTTCGGGAGAAGCCCTTAACGGCACCACAGCCGTGAATCTTCTTGCCCTTCTCAACGGTGCATCCATTCTCCGTGTCCACGATGTTCGTGAGGCGGTGGAAACAGTGAAAATCTTCATGCAAGTAAGGAATATGTAAACATCCTATCATTAACAGAAAGTCTGCACACCCACATAGACAACACCCCATTACAAATAAACATTCTGCACACCTATTATAGAAAATCATGTTCATATCCATCTCTATAAAAGACATCATTGACATCATCCTTGTTGCCTTCCTTCTCTACTATATCTTCAGACTGATGAGGGAGTCAAGGTCACTGAATGTGTTTATCGGAATAATGGTGTTTATCGTTATCTGGCTGTTTGTTAGTCAGGTGTTGGAAATGCGCCTACTCGGAAGCATTCTCGACAAGCTCGTCTCTGTAGGCGTGTTGGCAATCATCGTACTCTTCCAAGAGGAAATAAGGAAATTTCTCTATTCCCTCGGAGCACATCAGCGTGTCTCCAATTTCATGCGCTTCTTTGGTTCGAAGCATAAGAACGAGCATGCCGACAAAAAGAGCATCATGCCGATTGTAATGGCATGTATGAATATGGCGCGACAGAAAGCGGGTGCATTGATCGTGATAGAGCGCATGGCTCCCCTTGACGATATCATCTCAACAGGCGACCTTATCGACGCAAACATCAACCAAATGCTCATCGAAAACATCTTCTTCAAGAACTCTCCACTTCACGATGGTGCGATGATCATTCGGAAACAGAGAATATGCGCAGCAGGATGCATTCTCCCCGTTGCACACGATCAGGACATTCCGAAGGAACTGGGCTTGCGACACCGTGCCGCACTCGGAATCTCACAAGCCTCTGATGCCATTGCGATTGTGTGCTCTGAAGAGTCTGGGCGCATCTCTGTGGCAATAAAGGGCACGTTCCATTTGCGTCTCTCTGCCGAAAAGCTTGAGTCTCTGCTAACAGAAGAGTTGTCAATAAAGGAGGAGCACAAGGGATAAAAAAATGGAGGAGTGAGGAATTGGAAGTGAGGAGTAAAAGAGGAAAAGGAGGAATAAAAAAGGGGGGAAAAAGATCAAACACAATTTTTTTGCATAAGAAAGAATAAATGAAGAAATACCGTATACGATGGGATAGACTTGCCATGCTCCTTGCTGCAGTGGCAGCGGTTTGCGTGGCAATATACTATATTATAATAGGTGTAATAGCATTAGGCTCTTGGCTCCTCTCTCTCTTTGGTGACTTCAACCTCTCGTCTTATATGCCGAAAAGCAGCGAGAGGAAAGAAATGCCAAAGCACGTGACAGAACAGCAGAAAGCGGAGGCAATGAAAATGACGGCAAGAATAGATAGCTTCATGGTTCTCCCCACCCGATTGGAGAAGGGGAAAATCGCTGTTTCCATCTACGACCTCACCACACAGCAACAAATCTACTCTTATCAGGCAGACAAACTCCTTACACCTGCCTCATGCATGAAAATCCCTACTGCCGTGGCGGCTTTGAAGATATTAGGAACAAACCATAGAATGAGGGCTTCACTGCAGATTCGTGGTGAGATTCTTCGAGATACTCTTTTCGGAAATCTCCTCCTTCATGCCGATGCCGACCCTATGGTAAGCTCTCTCTCTTCTCTTACATCAAAGCTTCGCAAGGCTGGAGTGAAGCATATCAGGGGAAACATATATCTTTCTTTGGCACATTCCGACCGCCTTGTGCCACACCCTACTGCGAAGAGCTGGGATATTCCTTTCAACAAAACTCCTCTGCTGTTAAAGGGTGAGGGCATTGTGCGCAGACATCTCATGGCTTGCCTCTCTGCCGATGGCATTTCCTTCAAGCGCGACAACTCTCAGCGTCCGAAGGGGAAATACAGATGCATTGCAAATGTCTCACACCCAATAACCGACCCTATGGTGCCTATGATGCGCAACAGTTCAAACATCATGGCAGAGACCATTCTCTTTCACCTCGACCATAAGAAGGGACTCATAAAAAACAATCAGACAGACTATTCTGTGCGCCATGCTCATGAGACTTTCTGGCAGAAGGTCTTTTCTGCTGATACAACGCATCGGTTCAATCAGTTTGTGTTCAACGACGGTAGCGGACTATCTCCCGACAACCGTCTCACAGCTCGTGCCTTGACAGACATGCTGCGATATGCGTATTCTGAGGAGGATATATACAACTACCTCGTAGACTACGCCTTAGCGTCTCCTTTCAGTGAGCGCAGAGGTTCGCTCCTTACACGTCTCTCACGTCCAGAATATCGTGGGCGCATCTTCTGCAAGACAGGCACCATGACCACTCGTGGCATTTCTTCTATAGCCGGATACTTAGAGGGTGGCGACGGGCATTGGTATATCTTCGCAATCATGAACGACGACTCTCCTGTTGCTGAAGCACGCATGTATCAAGACCGTCTGTTGAAACTGATGATGAAATAGCCGAAAAGCGGTTTGGCTCGTTTTTACAAGAAGGAATGCGCTCGTTGTTCTTGACAACAAGGAAGTACGTTCGTTTGTACAAGAAGGAAGTGTGAGACCATGACGTTTCATTCTTCCTTCGCTCGCTTCCTGCGTTCCTTTTTCTGCTTACTATTCCTGAAAAGAAGACTGTTTCTCTCCCAGAAAACGCCATCTGCATAGCCTTGGATGGAGGAGTCCCCCTCTGCCATGAGAAGTCGCTTGGCAGTCCAGAGGCAATAGTCGGGGTTAAGCTCTATCGTGGTGAAATGCCGGTTTAGCTTCTTTGCCACAACGGCGGCAGTACCACTTCCGGCAAAAGGGTCGAGAATGCGGTCGCCTGGTTTCGAAGAGGCGAGAACGAGCTTGGCATATAGCTTCTCCGCCTTTTGCGTGGGATGGTCGGTATTCTCTGGCATCGACCAAAACGGAATGCTGATATCGTCCCAGAAATTAGAGGGGTGCGTCATGCGATATTTTCCTTCTTCTGTGTTCTCCCAGTCTTTTGGTACTCCGTTCTCCTTATAGGGTGCTAAGACTCTTCTCTTCACCATAACAGCATCGATGTCAAAGAAATAATCCTTCGGGTTCTTAACAGCAAACCAAATATCTTCCATGGAGTTCTTCCAGTTCTGCCTCGCCCCACGTCCTTTCTCCCTCTGCCATGTGATACGGTTAAGGACGGTGAGATGGCGAGAGAGCACTCGCTGCATGCTTCCCGAGGAGCGCCAGTCGCCACACATATATAGCGTTCCGTGGCTGTTCAGCTTTCTGCATACCGTTTCAAACCATGTTTCGAGATATTTCTCATATTCATCGTTGTCGGTACGGTAGAACTGTGTGCCATGGAAGTTCCGAGAGAGGTTGTAAGGGGGGTCTACAATAATCAGGTCGTAGTAGTTGTCGGGAATGCTTCTGAGCGTCTGGAGGGTGTCGCCACAGATAATCTTGTCGTCACAATCCTTCGCGCGAACGTCCTTAAAATCCGTGATCATCTTTCTCAGCAACTCCTCTTCCCCTTCCTCAATTCTCAAAGTGTGGTTTCTGTTGCTTTTCGACATCGTCTGTTTCTGTTAAACAATTGTTTAAAAAGGAAAATGAAGAGCGAAGAAGACTCCACTCTTCATTATTTTTTTCTTTCATAAAGAGGTGTGAAGATCTGCGCTCACCCTCTTATGAACAGTTTTTTTCTTACTTTACAAGCGCCATGGTGTCTGATGCAATCATGAGCTCCTCATCGGTAGGAATAACAACAACCGTTACCTTTGAATCTGGAGTGGAGATGATGGCTTCCTCGCCACGGATAGTGGCATTCTTGGCAACATCAACCTTCACACCCATGAACTCAAGTCCCTTGCAGACTTCCTCACGCATCTTTGTCTGGTTCTCACCAACACCGGCAGTGAAGACAATAACGTCAACACCTTCCATGGCTGCTGCGTAAGCACCAATGTATTTCTTCACTCTGTAGAAGTAAGAGTCCTGAGCAACAATGGCTCTTTCATTACCTGCGTTTGCAGCGTTCTCAATGTCGCGCATGTCGCTTGAAAGACCAGAGAGTCCAGAGATTCCAGACTTCTTGTTCAAAAGGTCTGAGATACCGTCTGCATCGAGGTTCAACTTCTTCTGGATGAACGAAACAGCACCTGCGTCGATATCGCCAGAACGGGTTCCCATCATTACGCCCTCAAGAGGAGTGAGACCCATTGTGGTGTCTATACACTTTCCGTCAACAACAGCAGCAAGAGAGCCTCCGTTGCCAATGTGTGCTGTGATGACCTTTGAACCTTCAACAGGCTTTCCAAGGAACTCTAAGGCACGTGCTGAAACGTAACGGTGAGAGGTTCCGTGGAAACCATAGCGGCGAACACCATACTTCTCGTAAAGCTCGTAAGGAACGGCATAGAGATATGCACGTGCTGGCATGGTCTGATGGAATGCGGTATCGAAGACACCTACCTGTGGCAGGCCTGGCATAAGCTCAGAAACGGCATCAACGCCCTTGAGGTTTGCTGGATTGTGGAGAGGGGCAAGGTCGCTACATGCCTTGAAGGCTTCAATAACCTCTGGAGTGATGAGAACAGACTCTGCAAACTTCTCTCCGCCATGCACCATACGGTGACCAACGGCATCAATCTCGTCGAGTGACTTTATCACGCCAATCTCTGGGTCGGTGAGGAGGGAGAAGATGAACTTCACACCTTCTGTATGCTCTGGAATATCGTGCATGATCTGCTTCTTCTCACCGTTGGCAAGCTTCACCTTCACAAAGGCTCCGTCAAGACCTACACGCTCTGCACCACCAGAAGTCATCACTGAATTGTCGTCCATATTGTACAATGCGTACTTGATAGAAGACGAACCGCAATTTAATACAAGAATTTTCATTTATACTATATATGTTAAGAATTTGGTTATTTCTTCGCATCCATAGCCTGACAAGCAGTGATGGCTACGAGGTTTACGATATCTTCAACAGAACAGCCGCGAGAGAGATCGTTAACCGGACGTGCGATTCCCTGGAGAATAGGACCAAGGGCAACGGCATTGCCAAGACGCTGAACGAGCTTATAACCGATATTGCCTACCTCAAGGTTCGGGAACACGAGAACGTTTGCCTTACCAGCAATCTCTGAACCAGGAGCCTTCTTGCATCCTACTGAAGGAACGAGGGCGGCATCTGCCTGAAGCTCTCCGTCAATCTTCAACTCTGGGTCAAGTTCCTTGGCAACACGAGTGGCCTCAACAACCTTGTCTACAACCTCGTGCTTTGCACTTCCCTTTGTAGAGAAAGAGCACATAGCAACACGTGGCTCTGCAAAACCAGCTACTGAGCGAGCTGTCTGTGCGGTACAAACAGCAATCTGACCAAGCTGGTTGGCATCTGGCATTGGGGTTACTGCAACGTCTGCAAATACCATAACACCGTTCTCGCCATACTGTGGGGTCTCGGTGATCATGAGCATAGCACCACTGACAACAGAGATGCCTGGAGCGGTCTTAATGATCTGAAGGGCTGGACGAAGGGTATCGCCAGTGGTTGACAACGCACCTGAAATCTGTCCGTCAGCACCTTCGGTCTTTATAATCATACAACCGAGGTAGAGTGGGTTCTTTACAAGCTCACGAGCCTGCTCAATGGTCATGCCCTTCTTCTTACGAAGCTCACAGAGCAACTGTGCGTACTCTTCTGACTTCTCGCAGTTCTCTGGGTCAATGAGTGTTGCCTTGTCGATATGTGTCAGCCCCTTCTCCTTTGCGAGGGCAGCAACCTTCTCTGGGTTACCAATAAGAATAAGGTCGGCAATCTCTTCCTCAAGCACTTTGTCTGCTGCTACGAGTGTGCGCTCCTCCTCTGCTTCTGGGAGCACGATGCGCTGCTTGTTAGCCTTTGCGCGTGCAATAATCTGTTCTACTAATCCCATAGTGTTTTGTTTTACTTGTATGTTTGATTTAATGGTTATTGTAACCGTGGTTATGAGTTTTGTTCTCACCCCGTAACTGGGGGTGTGATTCTTCTCGTGACGTGCGTGCTGATTTCGGTTTTTCGCATGGCATGATTCAAATCAAATACAAAAGTACATAAAAAAATCAAAAAAGCAAAAGGTATTCACTTTTTTTATACAAAAACTGTAAAAAAAGCGTTACCTTTGCACTTAGATTTACTAACTAATGATTTATTGCAATGAAAATTCAGACTTTTTTTCAAACCAGAAGACTAACAATTCTCTTTGCGTTGTTCCTGCTCTGTGGTAGCACGATGTCTGCTGAAAACGGTCATCGGCTCTGGCTGAGAATGGAGAAGAATGCGGAAAAGGCTAACGTGATTGCGGAGAAGAAATTGCTTCGCTCGCAGATTGTGAAAACAGCCGTTCTGGAACTGCAGAACTATTGGCATTCTCCAGAAAAGGTGGTGCTCGAAATCAAGGGGAATGGAAACCCGGAGGCGTATGCCATCTCTAATCGTGACGGTGGGGAATATGCTGTTTCTGCTTCTTCTGATCGTGGCTTGCTATATGGCTCCTACGCTCTCTTGCGTCTTCAGGAGACGGGAAAACTGCCGTCTTCTGGTGAGTGCATCTCTTCAACTCCTTCTTCTTCTCTCAGAATCCTTAACCATTGGGACAACCCTGACGGCACTGTAGAGCGTGGCTATGCGGGACGAAGCATGTTCTGGATTCCTAACGGCGTGGCTGACATGGAGACTCTACGTGAATATGGTAGGGCGAATGCCTCCATTGGCATCAACGCAACTGTCTTGAACAATGTGAATGCGAAGCCGCTGATGTTGGGAAAGGAGAAACTGCGGGAGACAAAGAGAATTGCAGATGCTTTGAGACCATACGGAATCAGGGTGTTCCTCTCCGTGAACTTCGCATCGCCAAAGGTGCTCGGCGGTCTCTCTGATGCTGACCCTCTCAATCCTTCTGTTCGTCTTTGGTGGAAGAAAAAGGTAAAGGAGATTTATTCTTTGATTCCTGACTTCGGTGGATTCCTCGTAAAAGCGAACTCGGAGGGCGAACCGGGTCCGATGGACTATGGTCGCACGCATACCGATGGTGCCAACATGCTTGCAGAGGCGTTGCTGCCTTACAAGGGTATTGTGATGTGGCGTGCCTTTGTCTATTCTCCTCAAGGGGGCGACCGTGCTTCTCAGGCTTACAATGAGTTTGTGCCGCTCGATGGCTCTTTTGCTGAGAACGTTATTCTCCAGGTGAAAAACGGACCAATAGACTTCCAACCACGGGAGCCGGCGTCTCCTGCTTTCTTCGCCATGCACAACACGCCAGTGATGCCAGAGTTGCAGATCACGCAGGAGTATACTGGCGAGAGCATTCACACTTGCTTCTTAGCGTCTATGTGGAGGGAGTTCTTTGACGTTCTGAAGGAGAATTGTGTTGGATATGATGCCGTGGCTGCTGTGGCGAACATCGGAAACAGTGTGAACTGGTGTGGCTCTGACATGGCGCAGGCAAACTGGTATACCTTCGGGCGCATGGCATGGAACACGGAGCTCTCACCTGAAACGATTGCGGAAGAGTGGCTCTCTCAGACGTTCTCTTCAAAAAAGGAATTCCTTGTGCCAATGACTCGTGTGCTCTGTGCTTCCCACGAAGCTGTGGTGAGGTATATGATGCCGCTCGGACTGCATCATATCTTTGCTGGTGGGCATCACTACGGTCCGGAGCCTTGGTGCGACCCAGAGGGATGGCGTGAGGATTGGAAACCGAAATACTACCATAAGGCTGATGCTTTCGGACTCGGCTTCAACCGCACTGACAAAAAGAACGGCTCGGGAAACACAAAGCAATATCCTGACTCTCTATACCGTCTCTACAACTCTCTTGAAAAATGCCCTGAGCGGTTGCTCCTTTGGTTCCATCACGTCCCTTGGACACACCGCATGCATTCGGGTGAGACGCTGTGGGATGCTCTCTGTCACACCTACGACCAGGGTGTCCGTGAGGCAGAGGCATTCGCTCGCATCTGGAAGGAAATGGCACCTTATGTAGACAGTGAGCGTCACCATCTCCAGCAGAAATTCTTCAACCGGCAGGCTGCTGATGCATGGTGGTGGAGGGATGCGTGCATACTATACTTCCAGCAGTTCTCTCGTCTCCCTCTTCCTCTCGATTGCCCTGAGCCTCGCCATTCTCTCAACTCTCTCATGCGCTACTCTCTGAACATGGACAACTACTCTTCTGCTGATATCGAGAAGCTGCCATAACGCTGCATTTCTATCGTTTCTCACGTTTACCATGAAAATTACGTGTTCTCACTGATTCTCACCGATTCTACAGAGTTAAAGAAAATCAATGAAATCAGGAAAATTCGTAATCATAAAAGAAAGACAAGGAACTGACTTTTAGCCAGTTCCTTGTTACGTTTACAGTTACTATTTGTGAACATCAACCGTAAATGACCTGATGTCGGTTCTGCTCAGAATCTACTTTCAGTTGACATAAATCAAACAACTGTCTGACTTGAGAACGCGTTCGAAGATGAGCTGGTCGAAGTCACCATCCATGAGAATTGCGAACCATTTGCGGAGCTTCTCAACGTCCTCGACGTAGATATCGCACGCCTCGCCCTTCATGTGCTGGGACGTGTCGCTGCCTCCTACGGCTTTGTTTAATGCCGGGCAGCGATAGCCAGATGAGATGATCACGGGCTCTCTCACCTGCTCTCTGAGCGGTTCAAGGACTCTCTCGCAGAGGTTGCGGAGTGCAGGGATGAGTTGCTTCGGCACAGTGTTGTCGATGCCCTTTCTTTGGCTGTAGAAGAGTGTGTAAACTCTTCCAAAGAGAAATGTTTTGTAAGTTTCATATATTCATTATCGTGAAAAATGTGAAATGAAAAATGTGTTTTTTAGTAGGCGGAGCAAGGATTATATTGATAAAATCTTCAACAGAAACAGCTGTCAAAAACAAACGAAAAAAGATTACACCCCGAACACAAATCCGTTCGAGATGTAATCTTTTTCTGGCTCAACCGGTGAAACCTGTGTACAGCTGCACCCTAACCATGTGAGCTAAGGTTAGGGGTAACTTTATCTACTGGGGCTGTTTCCTGTCCCCATGACTACAACTTTTCTATTTCTTCTTCCGACAATCCTGTGGCTTTGATGATATCGGCAACACTAATGCCAATCGCCTTCAAGTTCTTGGCTATTAACATAATGCCCTCGGCACGTCCTTCTGCACGACCCTTGACAAGCCCTTCCGCAAGTCCCTCTGCATGTCCCTCACTACGTCCCTTTTCTTCCGCCGTGTCCAGACTGTTCTTTAGATCACGGTAATGCTTAAGGCTATCTTCGTATTCTCGAAGTTCTGTAGGAGTGAATTTCGCAATCTCTGCCACTTGAAACAGACGGTCGAAAATCTTATCGCGAAGTGCAGCTGGGCGAGCTGTAAGATTTGCAAGATTCTTTAAGACATAGAGCCATTTGTCGTAAAGGGTTTTGAGTTCATCTTCTGTCTTATTGAACTTAGCCACCTCAACATATATGAACTCCAGCTTGTCAAAGAAAACACGTTTTGTTGCTATGTCACACAACTGGACTTGATGATTAATATCCTTTTCGTCAAAGGCTTCTTCCTTCATGTCGTGATTCACCAAGGCAACGGTATATACAGGACTTAATCGATAGTCCCAAGCATCACCCTTTGGTGCCTGCTCTCGTATGGGGAAGGTAGAATAGAAGATTGTTCTATCCTTCAAATACTTCGGCGATGCATTCTGCATCTCGACAATGAATTTCTCGCCATCAACACTCTCGCAATAGACATCAAAGATGGCTTTGCGCTCGGTGTAGAGGTCGCCAACGTGTTCGGAGTTATTGTATTTCAAGTTCTTGATAACCTTTCTTCCGTTGAACAGGCTATTAAGGAAGTTTATCAGCAAGTCCTTGTTGGGGGCTGTGCCGAATATGCGCTTGAAACCGAAGTCGGTAAGCAAACTGATATATCTTTCTACTGTTTCTGCCATACCATTATCTTTTTTGTTTGTTCTTTGCCGGCAAAGTTACAAAGAAAATCTTAATCCGCCAAATATTTTGTGCAATTTCGACATCAGCTGCCAGGGTCGGGGGACTGGTTCCTAATTCGCTTCTGTCTTTGAACTGCCGCAGGTCTGCGACCAGCGGTTACCAATGTGTCCCCCTTGGAGTGCTTGCAAAGGTCATGAGAAATGAGGAGTGAGGAGAAGAATCAGTAACCTGTCCCATGACCCTTTGAATTTTTATCAATAAATCTGACTTATTGAACTTATTCGGTATGTCATCGGATAAGTTAAATTTTATGCGAAGCAATTTTACGTGAAGCGATTTTCTTTTATTGTAATGGCCCTACCCAAAGGGTTAGTTATGTAGAGTGCAAGATAATCGGGGAGCTTGCTCACCAGTTAAGTAGGTGTGCAAAATTATTTTTATAATGATTGTATTGATTGGTGATGTA